>JAJNBE010000072.1 GCA_021155915.1 Solimicrobium sp.
AAGTCGCTTGTTAAGGTAACGCAACTTAAATAAGCTCTGATATGAGAACCTTAATTGGAGCTCAAGCTATAGTTCAGTTGTCTGCTCTTTCTTCTTTGCTGATGATTCACTCATTTTCTACAATCTAAACGGCAATAAAAATTGCCACTACTCCTTCAGCGTAAGCGTTCTCGAGTACACATAAAGATGCAAAAAAATTTTCAGCACTGAAACGGCAAAGTCTACAATGCTGAAACCTCTTCCCAACCAACTGCACGGGTCGAATTCACGTATCGTACCGGCAATCCCTAACTGACCACATTCCAGTTACTGCCCTCCCCGCCACTTACTCATAGATCGCTGCTAAATTTGTGCAGAGGTCTTAACGATTTAAACAGTTCACTGCTTTAGCAAAAAAGACCGCTTTAAAGAAACATCTGCTGTTTTTTCAAAATCACTAAGACCTAAACCGTTTAAAATTAGGGTTAAGGCACACTGCACATACAGTGTGTAACCGCACCAAACATTTGCTTACGGTCAGTCATGTCAGCTAACCATCGCATATCGTCTACAGCCTCTTGTGCAGCAGCAGGGGGAAGGCCACCCGGAAAAATATTGAGCCCAAACTGTCCAACTAATACATCGTTCAAGGAACTTTCGAAAATTTTGAAAAACCTTTCCAGTCCTTTTGGTTCGGTTTCAATATATTCAACCTCAACATCATCAGGTAACTTTGCCCTTTTCGCAGCAGACTTAACAGCATCGGCATAACTACCCAATGTATCAATTAAACCGCGATCTTTAGCTTGCCGCCCGGTCCATACCCGGCCTTGTGCCACCTCATCTATATATTGAGGAGTGGTTTTCCGTGCAACGGCGGCCTTGTTGATAAAGTCAACATAAATATGATTTACACCGTGCTGAATTAACTTTGCAAATCGTGGATCTATCGGACGAGTGGGATCATAGCCTCCGCGTAACCAAGTAGTGGTAGTTCCCCCGGTATGAATACCCATTTTTTCCATTGCTTTATCGGCAGTCGGTAGAAGAGCAAAAACTCCGATAGAGCCAGTAACGGTCGCAGCGTCTGCAAAAACCTCATCCGCACTCATAGAGATCCAATAACCGCCGGAAGCCGCCACATCACCCATAGAAACCACCACGGGCTTGCCTTCCTGACGGGTAAGCTCTAACTCGCGCCGTATTAATTCCGAAGCAAATGCACTACCGCCGGGTGAATTGATTCGCAATACCAGGGCTTTGATCTGATCATTCTCGCGAGCTTTGCGAATTAGTTCGGCTGTTGATAATCCCCCGATGGAGCCTGGAGGCGCAAAACCTTCACTAATTTCTCCTTGTGCAATTATTACACCAATTCTGCCATCCACGAGACTTTTTGCCGGAATTTGCCGAGCCAGGTAATCCTCATAGTTAATTTGCCGGAAGCTTTTTAGACGCTCATCTTTTACTGCACCTTGTTGAAGAATGAATTGGTGAAGCTCGTCCCGTGTTTTCAGCCCATCCACCAATTTATTGTTAAGAGCCAAAATTGCCAAATCGCCCTTCACGTTTTTGATATCATTCGGCAGTTCATTTATCATGTGCATAATGCTGCCAGCATTTAACTTGCGCGCTCCCTCTACATCTTTAATATAGGTCGCCCACAGATCGCCATACAAAAATGCTTCTGCTTCTAATGCTGGAGTAGATGGGCCGTTAGCCGTAAAAGGCTCAGCAAAACTTTTAAAAGTTCCGACCCGCATTAGATTGACTGTAATTCCCAATTTGTCTAGGGCATCACGGTAATAGTTTTTATACCCGCCAAAACCTTCTAGCACCACCATCCCCATTGGATGCATATATATTTCATCGGCACGTGATGCGAGGAAATATTGCTTTTGATTAAACCTTGATCCCCACGCAATAATTTTTTTATTATTGGCTTTAAAGTTATCTAAGCCAGACGCAATTTCGCGCAACGTCGACAACCCTGCATTGTCCATCTCATCCAACAACAAAACCATACTGGATATTTTAGAATCTTTGGCGGCTGCATTTAGCACGCTAATTAAGTCGCGTAGCTGTATAGCATGTTTTTTTTCGCCTTGCACTTCCCGCATCAATAATTGGCTTGTCCCAATAGTTGACTGTTCCACCACATTCCCGCGCAGATCCAGCATTAATACTGTCTTATCCTCCATCTTTTTAGTCCCCCCAAAAAATCCAATGAACAAAAAGAGGAGTAAAGCAAAAAACAGTAAATTTATAAAAATACGCCGAGTCTCATCAAGTAAGCGCCAGAGGAAAGTAAAACCGCGTCGAACGCTTCGTAGTATAAACATCATGACTCCCTATCAATTATTCTTAATATTACAATTAGCGATTATTAAACTCCTAAAAATGCGTGAACTACGGCTAGGAGCCGGAGATATGCACAAGCAAGCAGAATTTAATCCGCAACCAAGCTTAGAACTGTTTAAAAATGGAACGACGTCAATTTCTTGATATGAGATTGTAAGCCAGATAACATTTAACTAACAGACGTCAACCGAAGTTTTTAGATAGTTCACTGCAATTTTCTGCTTACACTATTAGCATTAATGGTTGCGTAAAGACGCATTCAACTTTGCAGGAAAAATTAACCGATATTTTCCATTAAAACGGAGTCAAGTGCGCTTCTTTTAGATTATTTGGCTCGCAAAAAATCTTTGGTCTCAGGAAACTTTCCTGGTAGGGAAGTCTGTTTCGCAAGCGCAGTGCATGTATTGCGAAACTCTTGCTGCAACGACGACGCGGCGGCCTATATTCCGCAAGGAGGAGCAACGCCGTCCACACAACTTAGAGAAGTGGAATTGTTCTTAGCGTTGTATGCAATTCGCGACGGTGTTTTTAGTCAGATAGTTAATGTATATCGACTTTAACCCGAAGTTATAGCGGACTGAGGGAAAATCTCGGTTTAATATGACAAAATTCCGCTAGCTCAAAAAAAAACCCGCAACCTTTATCTGGATACGGGTTGAGTCCAATTCCTTAGAAGGATTTTGGAGGAGACAAACGCAACTATAATCACCCTCCAATCATTTTTCCACTTTATTTTGCACATAACAGATATTCACAGTTCGTATATCGAATTTTAAAGCTTCTGGTCACCATTATAATTAGGTTAAAGTCCTCCCTCTCTTACCTGGGGTGATCAATCCGATAATAAGCAAGCAGCCCATAAAATCTCCTTAGGTTAAGACGGTACCTTAGCGAACGATGACAAAGAACTCACGAATTTGTCCGCCGGTTCAAAGCCAATCACACGTCCTGTTTCTTGGGAATCCAAACCAAAAAAGATCATTCCCGGTGGACCATATAAACTAAAACGTTTTAACAGGGCCCGATCATCATTGTTATTTTCAGTGACATCTACCTGCAATAGCACCATTTGAGCAAGCTTTATTTGTACGCGGTCATCGGTAAAAGTTAACCTTTCCATTTCTACACAAGCCACGCACCAATCCGCATAAAAGTCTAACATAACCGATTTATGTTGAGATTTTGCTTGTCTCAACGCATTATCGAGTTCAGGTATAGACCTTATGCGCAAAAATTTGACAGATTCTTTTCGCACACTAGTAGATAAATGATCAAGAGGCGAAAATACATCTTTGCTACCTCTTGTAACACCCACCAACTCAAAAAGCCCAAGTACCAAAAGCATTAATGCGAATGCCTTCGAAAATATGGAAGGGTGGCGAGATAAAAAATAACTATAACCAATTAATAGCCCCCCCAAGGCTGACATTAGCGCCCATCTTGGCAACAGCGGAGAAACGATCCATAGCGCCATTGCTAGCATCAAAACACCGAACAATTGCTTTATAGATTCCATCCACGGGCCGACCCGGGGCAATAATGAACCAGTAGACAACCCAACCAAAATCAGAGGTACGCTCATTCCGATCGCTAAAGAAAATAAAGCGAAACCACCAATAAAAATATCGCGAGTCTGACTTATATACAACAGCGCACTTGCCAACGGCGCAGCAACACAGGGGCCCACTATTAAAGCAGAAATAGCTCCCATTACGAATACACCCACCAATTTCCCGGTCCTTTGTCGTCCAGAGAAATGCACCAACTTACTTTGTAATGCAGAGGGAATTTGAAAGTGGTAGACGTTAAACATAGATAACGATAAGCCTACCAATAAGATACCAAACATGCTGAGAACTAGCGGATTCTGTAAAGCAGCTGCTAAGCCTTCTCCCAGCAGCCCGGCACTAATACCTAACGCTGTGTAAACAGCCGCCATACCCAATGAATAGCTTAGTGACAGCGCCAATCCACGACGTTTCCCTACATGAGCCCCTTCGCCTACAATAATCGATGAAAGGATCGGCACCATGGGTAACACACATGGAGTAAATGCTAAGCCCAAACCTAACAATAAAAATAGAGGAACAATTGATAACAGATTTCGGCTGTGTAAGGAGTTGTTAAGCCCATTGGGGCTCTCTTCCGTTGATGTAGCGGAGCCATTTCTGTTAACAGCAAATTGAGAAGAGCTGAAGATTCGTTTCGATTCCATCGGCACATAACATAAACCTTGATCAGAGCAACCCTGACTATGAGCGATTAACGTAAACGTAGACTTGGACTTATCTAATGAGGTAAGCGGAATCTCTAAAGTAATTGAGCCATGTAAAGTCTCAACATTTTTCTGAAATGTTTCATCAAATTTAATCTGTCCTCTAGGAATAGTGGCGGCACCCAAAACCGCGTCTATCGCCTCAAATCTCAATCGATCCCGGTACATATAATAACCGTCAGCGATGACAAATGTTACTTCAACTTTATCTGGTGATAGCTGCCTGCTATCAAAGTGAAACGCTTGCTCTGGCTGCAAAAACTCCGCCTCAGCAGAGGCATTATTGTATCCAGTGACTAAACAGAAAATTAACAGAAAATAGCCAAGCATAAACTTTTAATAAAATTATTACACTGAGACCTCTGGACAACATACTGCGCGGGCCAAATACGGCGCCGCGCCATGTTCGCAATCCTTATGTACTCAAGTATATTCTGGTTACTGCGCTCCGTACGCCTTGTCTTTGGCTCGCTCGCTACGGTTGTGTGCAATGGTCTCATACTTACGGAACAGTCGGACCCGATGGTACGGGCTCACACCGCCTGCACAAAAAAAAAGCCAAGTATACTTGGCTTTTATTATTAGTCTGCTACAACAACATCTGACAGCTCTTGAACTTCAGGTCGATCCATCAATTCAATGTATGCCATTGGAGCGTTGTCCCCAACCCTAAAACCCATTTTCAAAATTCTTAAGTAACCACCGTTTCGGTTAGCATAACGTGGGCCTAATTCGGCAAACAACTTTAAGACAATCTCACGGTCGCGCAAACGCGAAAAAGCTAAACGTTTATTGGCTAAAGTGTTTGTTTTACCCATCGTTAAAATCGGCTCAATAACACGTCTTAATTCCTTTGCTTTTGGTAACGTAGTCTTAATCGCTTCGTGGCGAAGTAAAGATACTGTCATATTCCGCAGCATCGCTAAACGATGAGAAGATGTCCGATTTAATTTACGTAAGCCGTGCCGATGACGCATGATATTTCCTTTTAATTTTCTGAAAGTCCAGCTCTTCTATCACTATATTAGTGCGGGCCGGTGTTGGTGGTTAATTAGTAGTACTACTTCTAAAGTTTATTTCTCTAAGCCAGCAGGAGGCCAGTTTTCCAATTTCATGCCTAAAGATAAACCGCGTGAAGCCAGGATCTCTTTAATTTCATTCAATGACTTGCGTCCTAAATTCGGTGTTTTTAGTAATTCGTTTTCTGTGCGTTGAATTAAATCACCAATATAGTAAATATTTTCTGCCTTCAAACAATTAGCAGAACGCACTGTTAATTCTAGATCATCAACCGGACGCAACAAGATTGGATCAACCATTGGAGCCCGAGAAGGCGCTTCTGCTGCCGCTTCTGTTCCTTCCAAAGCCGCAAATACGTTTAATTGATCAACTAACACACGTGCGGACTGACGAATTGCTTCCTCTGGAGTAATAACGCCATTAGTTTCAATGTTAATAATCAACTTATCCAAATCTGTCCGTTGCTCTACACGAGCAGACTCCACCAGGTATGAAACACGACGCACAGGCGAAAACGACGCATCTAAGATAATTCGGCCAATCGTACGATTCGCATCTTCTAATAAACGACGCACATTTCCTGGAACATATCCGCGACCTTTTTCAACCTTAATCTGCATATCCAATTTGCCGCCAGAAGTGACATTAGCAATAACGTGATCAGGATTGATGAGCTCAACATCATGGGGCAACTCAATGTCAGAAGCTAACACCGCCCCCTCGCCATCCTTCCTCAAAGTTAAGGTTACTTCATCGCGGTTGTGCAACTTAAAAACAATACCTTTTAAGTTTAACAAAATATCAACCACGTCTTCTTGCACGCCATCCAAGGTAGAATACTCATGCACAACCCCAGATATAATTACTTCCGTGGGTGCGTATCCAGTCATAGATGATAATAAAACTCGTCGCAAGGCATTACCTAGTGTATGCCCGTAACCACGCTCAAACGGTTCCATAACTACTTTTGCGTGGCCGTTGGCCAGCATCTCTACATCTATAATACGAGGTTTTAACAAACTGTTTTGCATGAAATGTCCTTTTCAATACCCTCGGCTCATTACACCGATAAGGCTGACGGCACGTCGATAAAAAGCCTTTTACAAACTAAAGACTACCCAATTAACATGGATTAACGTGAATATAATTCGACGATTAGCGATTCATTTACATCTGCCGCGATATCACTACGATCGGGAGCGCTTTTGAATATACCTTCCATTTTCTTATCATCAACAGTTACCCAAGATGGCATTCCAATTTGAGCAGCCAAAGATAAAGCCTCAACAATTCGAACCTGCTTCTTTGATTTTTCGCGAACCGCAATGACATCACCGGCTTTAACCTGGTAGGAAGCAATATTTACCACTATTGAATTTACTGTAAAAGCCTTGTGGCTAACTAATTGTCTGGCTTCTGAGCGCGTCGATCCAAAGCCCATACGATAACAAACATTATCCAAACGACATTCAAGCAACTTCAGCAATGTTTCGCCAGTATTACCTTTACGGCGATCAGCCTCTGCGAAATAACGCCTGAATTGTCTTTCAAGTACCCCATACATGCGCTTAACTTTTTGCTTTTCTCGCAATTGATTACCAAAATCTGAAGTTCTTGCACCCGACTTTGCACCATGTTGCCCTGGCTTTACATCTAATTTACATTTCGAATCTAAAGAGCGACGCGCACTTTTTAAAAAGAGATCGGTGCCTTCACGACGAGATAATTTTGCTTTTGGTCCAATATATCGTGCCACAATAATTCCTTTGAAAATGACGCTATACAGAGAATTCTGCAGCGCTAGTTTGGATTACCTGCGTCCAAACGGTGGTCTTAACAAGAAAACCCGCATAAACACTATGCGGGTCAGAGATTGCCAATACTCCTAGAAAGGTAGGGATCTATAACAGGAAGACTTATAAGTATAAAACATGATCGGCTGACACCCATCTCACTAAATCCAACTCTAAGAAAACCCACCAACTTAAGGTACAAACGCAGAACTAAATACGACGCCGTTTTGGCGGACGACAACCATTATGAGGAACGGGAGTAACGTCTTGTATTAACGAAATTTTAATCCCCAAATTATTCAAAGCACGTACAGACGATTCACGCCCGGGGCCAGGGCCTTTTATACGTACTTCGAGATTTTTCACTCCGCATTCAACTGCCACCTTACCAGCAGCTTCTGCTGCTACTTGAGCTGCAAAAGGTGTCGATTTACGTGAGCCCTTGAAACCAGCACCACCTGCAGTCGCCCAAGAAAGTGCATTCCCCTGACGGTCTGTAATCGTGATAATCGTATTATTAAAAGAAGCATGTACGTGAGCGATACCCTCAGCAACATTTTTCTTAACTTTTTTTCGAGCGCGAGCAGCAGCCGCGCTATTTGGTGCTTTTGCCATAATTGATCCTTTGAATCCATTAAAGGTTAATTAATACAACACAACTAACAAACATTTATGGATTATTTTTTCAACGATTGAGCAGCCTTACGTGGCCCCTTACGGGTACGCGCGTTTGTACGCGTGCGTTGTCCACGGCAAGGCAAACCCTTACGGTGCCTCAATCCACGATAACAACCTAAGTCCATCAATCGCTTGATGCTCATAGAGACTTCACGTCGTAGATCTCCTTCCACGATGAACTTTGCAACTTCATCGCGTAGCTTTTCTAATTCGTTATCGTCCAGATCTTTAACTTTTTTATTGGTTAAAACACCTGTTGTTGCGCAGATTTTTTCTGAGCGTGGACGGCCTATACCATATATCGCTGTTAAGCCAATAACGGTATGCTGATGATTTGGGATATTTACCCCTGCGATACGTGCCATTCGTTATTCCTCGATCAATAACGTTAAATTAACCTTGACGCTGCTTATGACGAGGTTCTGTACAAATTACCCGAACCACACCTTTGCGCTTGATGATCTTGCAATTGCGGCATATCCGCTTAACTGATGCGAGAACTTTCATTTTTTACCTCTTTCCTAACACTGCCTGGTTTTACTAATAAAGCTACTTAGTACGAAAAACAATTCTCGCACGACTTAAATCATAAGGAGTCAATTCAACTGTCACTTTATCGCCAGGTAAAATACGAATGTAATTCATACGCATTTTTCCTGAAATATGCCCCAATACAACATGTCCGTTTTCAAGCTTTACTCTAAATGTTGCATTCGGAAGATTCTCAAGAATCTCTCCCTGCATCTGAATTACGTCGTCTTTTGCCATTCTTGTCTATACCCCTACACGTTACCGAGTAGAAATTCCGCCCTTGAAGTTTGCTTTACGAAGTAATGAATCATATTGCTGAGACATGACATAATTTTGGACTTGCGCCATGAAATCCATGGTTACAACCACGATAATTAATAAAGACGTCCCACCAAAATAAAATGGAACCTTCCACCTAGCAACTAAAAATTCGGGCAACAAACAAACCAACGTGATATAAACAGCTCCCGCCAAAGTAAGTCTCATCAAAATTTTATCAATGTAACGAGCTGTCTGGTCCCCGGGTCTGATTCCTGGAACAAAGGCACCACTCTTTTTCAAATTATCCGCTGTTTCTTTACTATTAAATACCAGAGCCGTATAAAAAAAACAGAAAAATACGATAGCTATAGCGTACAGCAAAGCATGAATCGGTTCACCGGGCCCCATCGATACTGCCAAATCTTTCAAAAATCGCATAAACGATGAATTATCTCCCGTTGACACAAACCAACCTGTAATAGTTGCAGGAAATAATATAATGGAAGACGCAAAAATGGGAGGAATAACACCAGCCATATTCAATTTCAACGGCAAATGACTACTTTGGCCACCGTAAATCTTGTTTCCCACCTGGCGCTTTGCATAATTAACCAGAATTTTTCGCTGACCACGCTCAATAAAAACCACTAAATATGTAACTGCTGCCGCAATAAAACAAATTAGCATTGCGGAAAAAGGATTCATTGAGCCCGTACGAACCAACTCAAACAGACCAACAATAGCATTAGGTAGACCAGAAACTATACCAGCGAAAATAATTATTGAAATACCGTTACCTAAACCACGTTCCGTAATCTGCTCACCTAACCACATTAGGAACATAGTTCCTGTTACCAGAGTAACTGAAGTGGTAAAACGAAATGCCATCCCAGGATCAATAACTAAGTTTAGTTGATGCTCTAGGGCCACAGCAATCCCAAAAGCTTGAAACGCAGCCAACACTAAGGTCCCATACCGCGTGTACTGCGTAATTTTTCTACGTCCCGCCTCGCCCTCTTTTTTTAGAGCCTCTAATTGCGGAGAAACTATAGACATCAACTGCATAATAATTGACGCCGAGATATAAGGCATAATCCCCAACGCAAAAATTGTAAAACGCGATAGTGCCCCACCAGAAAACATATTAAACATACCCAAGATACCACCCGAGTTTTGCTTAAAAAGCTGCTCCAACTGCGCGGGGTCAATACCAGGAACAGGGATATGTGCTCCCGCTCGAAATACAATCAGTGCTGACAACAAAAACCACAGTCTTCCCCACGGAAAACCACTGACCGCACTCTTAGCTAACTGATTAGTTGTCGCCAATTATTGCTCCAATAAATGCATCAAGCGACGGACCCGCCGACCGCTTCAATCGCAGCTTTAGCACCTTTAGTCACAATTAAGCCTTTGAGATTTACTGTTTTTGTAATCTTGCCAGACAATATTACCCGAACAACTTTTGCCAGTTGAGAAACCAATCCAGCCTGTTTCAAAACCAAGATATCAATTTCAGCAATCGGCAAGGATTCCAATTGTGATAAGCGGATCTCTGCTTTAAAGGGGGTAGCCAGTGACTTGAACCCCCGCTTTGGCAGACGGCGCTGTAAAGGCATTTGCCCGCCCTCAAAACCAACTTTGTGAAAGCCACCCGTACGCGATTTTTGGCCCTTGTGACCACGACCCGACGTTTTCCCTAAACCGGTGCCGATACCACGCCCCACACGGCGCTTATAATGCGTAGCGCCGTCAGCAGGTTGAATACTATTCAATTCCATAATTTGCTCCAAACATAAGCCTTAGGGCTCAAGCTACAACCTTCACAAGGTACGATACTTTATTGATCATACCGCGCACAGAGGGGGTATCTTGCAATTCGGACACCGAATTAACTCGACGCAGCCCTAAGCCACGAACGGTAGCACGATGAGATTCCCGAGTACCAATTAGCCCTTTGACTAAAGTTACCTTAACTGTTTTTATCATTTGAATTACCTTAACCGAGGATATCTTCGATCGACTTACCGCGTTTTGCAGCGATTTCCGATGGAGAACTCATCTTAGACAAACCATCCAACGTAGCACGAACCATATTGTATGGATTAGTAGAGCCATTAGACTTTGCAACAACATTAACAATGCCCATCACGTCAAAAATTGCACGCATCGGCCCACCGGCTATAACCCCAGTACCTTCCTTCGCAGGCATAATCATCACTTTCGATGCACCATGCTTACCAACCACAGTATGCTGTAAAGTCCCATTCTTTAACGTGACTTTAATCATTTTACGGCGAGCTTCTTCCATCGCCTTTTGTACAGCAACTGGGACTTCCTTCGACTTACCCTTGCCCATGCCTATACGCCCATCGCCATCACCAACAACAGTTAGTGCAGCAAAGCCCATAATCCGGCCGCCCTTAACAACTTTGGTAACACGATTAATCGCGATCATTTTCTCGCGCATACCATCATCCGGCTTATCAGATGTCGTTTTCGCTTGCATTTTTGCCATGACGAATTTTTTCCTTAGAACTTCAAGCCAGCATCACGCGCTGCTTCCGCAAGTGCCTTGATACGACCATGGTAACGGAAACCGGAGCGATCAAATGCAACCTCGGTAACCCCTGCTTTTAATGCCTGCTCAGCAACTCGCTTGCCCACTATTGAAGCTGCTGCAACATTACCCCCGCTTCCAGACGTAGCCGCCAAATCAGCACGAACAGAGGCCTCTAAAGTTGAAGCAGATGCCAAAATTTTTGCATCTGGTCCAATAATATTGGCATATATGTGCAAATTTGTACGATGCACGGCCAGGCGATTCACTTTTAATTCTGCGATCTTGGCACGGGTCTGACGTGCGCGGCGCAAACGTGATTGTTTCTTGTCCATCGTCAACCCCTATTACTTCTTCTTGGTTTCTTTTAGCACAACCACCTCAGTAGCATAACGAACACCCTTACCTTTATACGGCTCAGGCCTTCTATACGCACGAACTTCGGCAGCAATTTGCCCCACTTTTTGACGATCAATCCCTTTAATCAGGATTTCAGTGGGAGTCGGTGTTTCACACTTAACACCCGGTGGCATTTCATGAACTATCGGATGAGAAAAACCCAGAGATAAATTTAACTTGTCACCCTGCGCTTGCGCCTTAAAACCAACACCCACCAAATTTAATTTTTTCTCAAAACCTTTAGTTACGCCAGTAACCATGTTATTAACTAAGGCGCGCAAAGTACCCGTCATAGCATTAGCTTCTCTAGTTTCATCAATGGGCTCAAATTTGAGCGAACCATTTTCGTTAACTATTTTAACCAATCCATTTAAGGCTTGTACTAATTCGCCCATTGCCCCTTTAACTAGAATGTGCGCTTCAGCTATAGATACCTGCACACCTGTTGGCAACGAAATTGGCATTTTACCTACTCGAGACATTTACCGCTCCTTAGGCTACGTAACAAATCACTTCACCACCGACACCGGTAGCACGTGCTTTACGGTCTGTCATGACACCTTTTGGAGTCGAAATAATCGCCACCCCTAAGCCGTTCATAACGATCGGAATTTCGCCCTTACCCTTATAGATTCGCAATCCAGGACGAGAAACTCGCTCTAAACGCTCTATAACAGGACGACCCGCATAATACTTCAAACCTATCTTCAATTCTGCTTTACCAGCAGCTTCGTTGACAGAATAATCATCAATGTAACCCTCATCCTTAAGTACGTTCACAATTGCAACCTTTACTTTAGATGACGGCATAGCAACTTCAGTCTTATGCACAACTTGTGCGTTACGTATGCGGGTTAGCATATCGGCGATAGGATCGCTCATACTCATTGTATATCCCCCTATTACCAGCTAGCTTTTGTCATTCCGGGAACTTCACCACGCATGGCTACTTCACGGAGTTTAATACGACCCAATCCAAATTTTCGGAATGTGCCGCGCGGACGACCAGTCAATGCGCAACGATTACGCTGACGGGTCGGATTTGAATTTCGTGGTAGAGCCTGTAATTTTAAACGCGCTTCATAACGCTCTTCGTCAGATTTTGAATGATCATCAACGATGGCCTTCAAAATAGCGCGCTTCCCAGCAAATTTCTTTACCAAATCAGAACGCTTCTGCTCACGGTTAATTAGTGCCAACTTTGCCATGACGACCTCAGTTTCTGAACGGAAATTTAAATGCGGCGAGAAGAGCTTTTGCTTCTTCATCGGTCTTAGCTGTTGTGGTAATACTAATATTCATACCACGCAAAGCATCAATTTTATCGTACTCAATCTCGGGGAAAATAATTTGTTCTTTCACACCAATATTATAATTTCCACGACCATCAAACGCACGACCGGAAACGCCGCGAAAATCGCGCACACGGGGTAAGGCCACCGTAATCAGTCGATCGAGAAATTCGTACATATGAGCACCGCGTAACGTAACCATGCACCCAATTGGATAACCCTCACGAATTTTAAAACCTGCAATCGCTTTACGAGCTTTAGTCACAACCGGCTTCTGCCCAGCAATCTTTGTCAAATCTCCAACAGCATGCTCAATAATTTTCTTATCTGCAATCGCCTCGGATAGCCCCATATTTAGAGTTATCTTAGTAATCCTCGGCACCTCCATGATGGTCCCGTAAGAAAACTTCTCCGTAAGAAGTCCAACTATCTTTTCTTTATATATATTCTGCAAACGTGCCATGATTCTCTATACCTTCACAACTTCACCATTTGACTTAAAGACGCGAACTTTTTTTCCATCCACGATCTTAAATCCAATGCGATCCGCCTTGCCAGTTGCCGCGTTAAACAAAGCAATAT
>JAJNBE010000004.1 GCA_021155915.1 Solimicrobium sp.
GATCAAGAATTAGCAATTGGAAAGCTAATGCCTTTTCCTGACTGTGCGCTTTTTGTTTTTGAAACATCGGCACAGCCCGAATGTATTTTACATATTGAACGGGAAGGAGGAATTCTTATATCTTGCGACAGTATTCAAAACATCACTTCTACTGATGAGTATTACAGTCCTGAGACTGCAAAATCATTCCAAGATCAAGGTCTCATAAAACCTGCCAATATTTCTTCTCTTTGGTTAGCCGCAACAAATACCAAAGCGGCTGATTTCGACAGGCTGTTAAATTCATTTACCTTCCATCACCTTCTGACCGCTCACGGCGAACCACTGCTGAATAATGCATATGAGCAACTTACTCAAACCGTTCGGCGTGTTTTTGCAGAGGGTCCTTAAAGTTCGTTAAAACTTTGTCTGAACTACACTACTGCATTGAACCCGGTATTATTTTATCCACCTGCATTTTAATGTTTTCATGATTTTTAGCATGCTCAAGCATTTTTCGGGACAAAACAGCGGTACAAGTAAAAGCATCGTCTCCACCAAGTAGTCTTTGCATAAAATCCTTAAACGTAGTGCTTTGACTCTTTTCGGTGGAACCGAATACGCTCTGATCCAACTCATGCGCTTTTATCATCAAGCCAGCAGCATATGCTCTTAACGCATCGGGCGAATTTTCTTCTTCCCCAAAGTAGTAAGAGGACGTGAGTTTGGCGAATTTGGTGGAAAGCAAAAAGAACGTTGCCGCTATTTCTGAATTTGGTTTGCCAATTAAATCATACGCAGCAATGAGCTTATTATAGTGAGCGTCCTCAATTAACCTCGCGTCTATCTCCACGAAAGCATTTATTGGCGCATAGGTTTTAGTGGCGAGCAGGGGAGCAATAATTTTCTTAAATCTTTTTTCATCCATTTCCCCAGTGAAATCGATCCTCAGCTTATGTTTCTTAGCCGCCTTCTCAAAAATTGGAATGTAATTTTTTGGCTCTAAGTTCAGATCGTTATCCCCTAAAAAATTAAGACCCATATCCGCCAAATGCTGAGAATAGCCGTCCTTTTGCACGTGGGATTGGTAAGCCGAATTCAAAAGAATAAATTTGCGGCTTATTTTTTCCAAATCCAATTCATCTGGGAATTTTGCTTCTAATTGTGTTCTAGCATCTACTAGGGAACTTTCTATATAATAAAGCCTGACCCAATCAATATCGCCTTCTGAATAAAGCATTGCATTCAGGTTGTGGCGGCTAAGGAGAAGGCCGTCGTAAATTCCGGTATTCTGGTTCTTTCCGACTAAAACATACCCAAGCTCGGTGTCATCAAATGTTCGCAAGCCATCGTTAATATATTGCTTTTTCGGCAGATGATCTTCCTTGTATGCTTTTAGCTCCTCAAGACTCAAGTAAGAATCATAAAGATTTTCTGCGTCCGCTCTAATCGCTTTGTTAGCGTGCCCCTTACATAACATCATCAGTTGAATAAAAAAGCCGTTATTCTCTAACATTAAACGCCTTTGTTCTTCACCTACTTTAGCCTTCAGCATATCTAAAAACAGTCGCAGTTCTTGCTCGCCATTAACCACCAATGCAGATTTATTCGCTGTCAATATTTTGAAACCTAATATCTTCTCTTGGATAAAAGAACTAATTTTGGGAGAAGTAAGATATAAGGGATTTTTCATCCAAATATCAAGCAATGCATCATGAACACTTGAAGTATCTACACCATTAAATGAATCAAGGAGTTGATGCATAAGATTGCGTTTGTGCGCGGAATACCGATCACTAATACTTTCAATTGCTGTCAATACACTTCCACTCTCACTATTTGTGATGTGATTTAGGGTGGTATCCAATGTATCTGCAGTCCAAGATGGAATAGAAATTGTAAATTCTTCATCGCCATTAAATGTGGCACCACTGAAATTTGTGCCGAGAATTTTGACATCTGTCATCACAGCCCCGGACAAATCTGCATTAGTATATTTTCCTCTGCTGAGGTCGGAATTTTTTAGATTCGCGCTGATCAGGTTTTTCCCCGACATATCCATCCACTTCAAGGACATATCGTTTAACTCTGATTTATACAAAGACAAAAAATCCTTACCTTCAATAAGGTTACAATCACCGCCCCCCATCTTTGCACGAATGTAGCTTCCATCAGCGACAATACTACACTTTCCATCTCCATTGACGGAGCAAAAATTTTCGCTATTTTCTAATTGCAGAATTAGAAGATTTTCGTAATCTGGACTACTGAGTCCAGCTTGGTAAGTTTGGTAGCGAGCTCTGCAGTTAGACAGAATTTCTGCTTTGTGTACGTGCACGGCCAGAGCAATTTTTATTAATATTTTTAAATCTTGTTGAGATAACGCTGGTAAGTTCGGATCAGTCGGGGTGAGCAATTCTCCAATAATTGTTTTGAAATTAGCTAAGTCACCCAGAGAAACTTCTTTCCAGTTGAAGAAATCCCTGCAGTCAAAATCATCTATACCTTTACCACTATTTGCAGTATTTATGTCGTCAATCAGCTCATTTTTTAGATCGGTGTACCGTGTGTCCAGTTTGTCTTCGTAACCAGCAAGCAGGAGAATTAGAGGTCCAATTCCAAAGGTAACCAAGCACATTAAGGCTCCCTGGAGTGTCCCCAGCCAAGTGTCGTCCCCCAAAAATAACTGCTCGGCGAACGATTCGGTCATTTTGGGTTGGACCGGTGGACTCTTAGTGATCTCTACTTGAGATTGACAATAGCGCTTTTCTAAGTTAGGGCGAAGATCATCCACTCTAGCATTACCGATAATGAAACTCATAAAATTTTCCTGTGATGATCATTAAGCGAAAGTAAGGAAATGCGCCCCATAAATTTATTTTTTAATGACAATCTAACATGAGGTTGATTGTTAATAGGGTCTCAATTTTAGAGAGCTTATATAATTTATTTAAGTTTATACGATGAGGTACGTAGAAGCTATTGTGGATATCCACAATAAGGTCATAAAGGGGAACGCGGGAAATCGCGATTCGCCTTATTCTCCCCCGATGTTATCGGCTTTGCCATTTCAGACGGGCAGGCAAATTGGTTCCCAGAGCCTGCTGCCTCTTCAACAAGGTTAATACATCTGACTGGGCAGATCGATTTATACGAAGGGACAGCGGAAAAAGCATTTCCCGATTTGTCACAATATTAGGTCGCGGATTTCAATGGGGCGCAATAAGCGGTTGTTTTAAGTACAGGATGACGGTGTAACGAAAAAACAAAAAATACTTTATTATTATTCTCAACAACAAATTCCCTTATATCCGTTGAAATTTATGTGCCGATGTAGTTTATAGACAGGGCAAATAAAGAAGACAGAACCTATTTGAGAGACTTCTGCACAACCGTAGCGAGCGAGCCAAAGACAAGGCGCATGGAGCGAAGCACCCGGAATATACGTAGGTGCATGAAGATTGCGAGCACCGCGAAATGCTGTATTTGACTCGCGCAGTAGGTGTATAGAGGTCTCTCCGAATGGCAAACATAGCCTAAAAATTTTGCTATCTATTCAGCGGCTCTCGAAGAATACACGAATGATGACAATACTAAGGTAAGAAAAACTAATTACCTATTGTATTCTAAATTCAAGCGCAAATTTGCACGTTAAATTTTGAGTAAATATTTTTCAAAGTTCATTGCAACCATGTTGAAAATATCCTAACTTTTAATTACGACAACTACACCGCATATATGGTTCGCTATGTACTACAAAGTGGGGCAAAGTTAGCGAGCTGTAGCTGATCTGATCATGGTGAAGTCTAGTTTAATGGTGTTAAAGGTTGCAGGTTGGGATGACGGCTTCAATTATTACTCAGGTGAGTTTTTTTGAATTTTCAAAGCCATTCATGCCTGCCGTATTTTCAAATTCTCAGGAGCATCTCGTGAAAACCGATAATCTAATCAGCAAAGAAAGCAACAGATCTTTTCTTCAAAGATCAGCTTCTTTTATATCCTCATTATTTAAAATTGTGCTTATCGGTGTGATAAGTTTTGGGGCTATTGCCAGTGCCGGGGCCACGCCGATTTATGTTAATTATCAGCAAAATTGGGCAGTCGGCAATGGACAATCCTGGGAAACTGCGTTCAATACCATTGCAGATGGGCTTGCAGCAGCGGCCACTGAGGCCGCGGCTGCGCCTGGAACACCAATTCAAATTTGGGTTGCAAAAGGGGATTACAAAATGCCATACAATTATTACCCCCTTGCCGACAAAGTGGATATCTACGGCGGATTTGAAGGAAATGAAAGTGAGATAACACAACGTGTGTTCTACAACAATTTACCCGCACAACCAACGACCTTGCGAGATAGTGGATTCCCCTGGATTTCTCCCTACCCAGGCCGCGAACTCTATTATCCCAACTACGTATATTACGACCACCTTTTTTATTTGAAAAATGCTACAAATAAATTCGATGGTTTAAGGTTTGTAGGCTCGGCTGGAATTGCGCAAGAAGGAGGAGAACTGACTGTTGTAAACAGTATATTCACCAGGGTGTTTCCGACCAATTATACAATGGCTGGTAATGGAATATTCTCTTTTAATAATGCTACCTTGACAGTGACAAAAAGCCAGTTTCTAAACGGAAAGGCAAACCGGGGTGGAGCTATTGCTGCCGATCACGCCGCCAGTGTGACCATTAACGACTCAACATTCGATGGGAACAACGGAGGACATGGAGGTGCTATCTGGATTAATGGGAATCTTAGAGAAAATAAGCCATCTCTACTTAAAGGAGTCTACGGTGACCCTCGACTAACTAAGGTAGCAATTACCAACAACGTTTTCGCCAATGGTTCGGCTGGTTCCGCCGGGGGGGCAATATCCATAAAAAATCCTGGCCCAGTACTAATTCAAGATAACAAATTCATCAATAACAAATCAAATTATCTAAGCGGCGGAGCCATAGAGATCGCCACCGATGGCAGCGACGATGAAATCGCTGTATCTCTGGATAAAGCGGAGTTTATCAACAATGTTTTTACCAATAACAGCGCGATGAATAAAGGGGGAGCGATAATCATATATAGGTTCAAAGAGGTGATCATATCGGGGTCAACTTTTGGCGACGCAGCTGAAATCTCTGCCAAGGGAAACAACTCTATGTACGGTGGCGCTATTTGCTCCGGCCTAGCAACCAACGTAACAATATCTGGAAGCGTTTTTTATGGTAACCAGGCCACTTCCGGGGGCGCCATCATTGCTTATGGACACCAGGTATACGGAAATATTTTGATTACCAATTCCAAGTTCCAGGGAAATAATGCAACCTATGGCGGCGCTATAAGTAGTGGTTCCCACTTAACAGGTACAGGCGCTAAAACTGTTCGTTTGGATATAAAATCAAACGATTTTCTTAACAATACTGTTTCTGCTTTAGGCCGAGGACCTGCGATCTATTACGATAGTACTGAAGGCTGGGTAAATGGTAGAAATTTGACGGTAAATGCCTTTTCTAAATCCGACCTACAAGCTATCAAAGCATATCTTAAAAGAGATAACTTACGCTTAAATGATAGTGATATTTATGCTCCCCCTCCTCCTTGATCAGGGATTAAGAACTGGCAACGGTTTTCGGTCGGTAGTGGCAACCCGACCGAATTCCATTGTGAAATTGGCTTCTCAGTTGTCAAAAAACATAACTATTGCCCCTCCTATCGGTGTAACAAATACCATTTTTCTAATTAAGCAACAACATTCAGGTCACCCTAACGTTTTTTGGGCCAATAGAAAACCAATCGGAGCAGAGTGCCTCTCAACTAAAATTGGCCCTTTTTTATACTACTGCCAAAACACCACCCGAACTTGCAAAAAAAGGATAAAATTAGTCAAACTATCATTGCAATTATTACAAGACCTTCATTGTGATAAGTGATTGAAAAAAGTCGAATTTTTATTCCTCAGTAATTGTGCATATTGTGAATTTGCCTAGTATTAACTCAAGTAAGGTTTATTTACCCTGCTCTAATTTCAATTCTACTAAAAATTAAAATACGAAATTCCCTGACAATGGAGCTAAGTATGTTTTATTTAGTTAGTTACAAGCGATTTGGCAGTAGGGCTCTTTTTTAGTATGACGAAGGAACATTTTGTGATGAAAGCTATGCTTTTCCAAACTTGCTGTCTAACATAAAGAAATATAGTATGAATTTTATAGATATCCCCACTACCTCCACAACCGTAGAGTCCGTGTCCGCTGCGGAATTAAGAAAGTCATTAATAAGAGAGGCGTCACTTGCATTAAATCCAGAAGATACACTTGTGTCACCTGAAATTACTCTTCGAACCATATTAAGAGGATTATCGGCACCGGTGGAAGAAGAACCAGAGAAATACGGCGCAGACCATTTTAATGGTGGAAAAGGTATCATCTGGAACGTGGGGGCAGGTTTTAGTCAAATGTTCGACTCCGGGCTTCTCAATTTTAATGCTGAGCTAAAGGCTCAGAGCAGAATTATTGCGAGAAAACAGGTGCTCCTTAAGGCGCTTTATGAAAACATGGCCAATGCGATATGCCGGAAAAACAAAGCTCCACAGTACATAGGGAACTCAATAATTATTGATTGCATAGCGGAACAGGGAAGAATGCTGACTTTGACAACACTCGGCCACGAAGCGATAGAATTTAGATTTGGCGATGATAGAGAAGTTTTAAAAATAACAATGGAGAATTTGCAAGAAAAACTAACTCGCTATGTGACTAACGACTATTTACCTGAAACCCTTCAAGAGGGATGGCCGTTGCTGAAACAGATGACTGTTGATGAGCGCCGACGTTTTCTTAACATGATACAAAATCAACTCGATGTTAGTCCTGTTAAGAAATAGAAAGGGTTTAGTTGACTACTGAGTTAGTAGCCGGGTTAGCTACTGAATTAGCGCCACCTTGTTGTTCGCAATAAATGTTTACAGCCACAAGCTAAACTAAACAAATAATTATTCGTGATTTCTTCGTGGGGTCCACAACTTTAGCTTTGGTCTGGGATTCAAGCAAATCTGACCTGTCTTATACCGCTTGAGCCGTGGTGCTAAATTACTTAACTTGCACTATTTTCTGACTACTACTCATCTTAGGTATCTCAATCTTCTTGGAAGCACTCCCAACCGATGACGTCAAACTTATTTTCAGTTCATCATAAGCGTTAATGATAGTATCGGTAGCAGAAAATAGCGTGCCATTTCCATAGTGAGGAAAGCTGCACTTTTCCTCACTATTCAAAGCCCGTTTAACCCAGTCTTCAGACAAAGTTAGAGAAAAAAGGGTGTTTTTTAAGCTCGTGGAGCGATTGAATTTTGTGTCCGTAACTTTCACATTTTTCATGGTCGCACCATCGAGGATGGTACTATTAAATTTAGCCCTGCTCAGATCTGAATCATTCAAATTTGCCCTTTCCATTTTTGCGCCGTTAAAATCCGCTCCACCCAAATAGGAAAAAGTGAAGGATACATTGTTTAAACTTGCGTGACCGAAATTTGCCCAGCTGGCATCTGAACTAGACAAATCCGCCCCATCCATAGACGAAAATCTGCAGTCTGCACAACCAAACAGTGCCTTAGAAATTTGCGCTAAACGCAGGTCCGTTTTATACAAAATCGCACCGCGCATATCGGCCCCAACGAGATTGCTCATACGAGCATCCAAAAAGTTCAACTTCGCCCCTAAAAAACTAGCATTATTTACTGTAGCATTCCTCATTTTTGCTTTGCTCAAATCTGAGTGGGCGAAATTGACTTCACTCAGAATCGAGCGATCGAAGTTAACTTCACGCAGATCTAAGTCATGCAAATCCAATCCTCGCAAATCGAGCGCACTTAAATTCAGTCCTCTAAGTTTGTGCCTGCAGGTTCTTAAAAACTGTACCACGCTCATCAGTTCCACTACTTCATTTGCTTCGTCTATATTCGCTAAAACAATAACGCCCGCTCTTGCCTCTATTCGAAATGATCTTATCCCGATAACAATATTTAACTGAGAAACCTCTATCACTGTGTTGCGGCTTTCTCCTCGAAATCCTGCCAAAATGTTATCAGTCTCTTTGAACAATGCCATACTGCTATTGAGTATTTGGTGAAAGCTGTCCTCATCTAAATTGGCAACCCAAATAACAAAATCAGTTAACAATGTGACTACTACTGGATCAACGATCCCCTTCAATTCCACTATTTTTTCAATCTCAGCAGGGATAATTTTTCCACTGAAGCGTTTTTGACACAGTTCTAGAAAAGTGGGTACTTGCAACATAGAAATAAACGCAAATGCTTGTTTGAACTTATCAACATCGAGTTCACTTTTACTTTTTGACCCCAAATTGATAATTGGGCAGCTAACAGCTGCGATGGGCTTTACAAAACTCGGGCTACACGTTCGGACACCATCCATTGCTTACTTTCTATGTATTACTGAAAAGGAATTTTATAAAACAGTGCCGATCACTTTTTTTTATCGACTTTATTAATTGAGAAATCCCCAATTACTCACCGGGGTTATGCACGAGTCTTTCCAACAGTTCACTATCAATATTAGAAAGATCGATTTCTCTTAGAGAAATCATAACCTGAGACGCTAACTTTAATTTTAACTCTTCGAATCGATTACCGATCTTACTAATGGTTGTAAATAGCTTCGTATTTTTAGAAGACTGAAAACAGGCTATCCGATTTCGGACGGTGTGTTCAGCGCTGTCTTCAGATAGGTCCAGAGAAAATAGAGTCTCGGCTAGCATAGTAGTGTGATCAAACTTAGTATCAACAAGTTTGACGTCTTCCAGGGACGCATAATTCAGTTCGGCACCGCAAAAATTCGACCGGCTCAAATTCGCATTAGCCAAATTTGCCCGAGCCAGATTTGCGCCACTAAAACTTGCCCCCGCCAAATAAGAAAAATTCAGCTTCGCCCCAACTAGAGTTGTTTCCTGAAAATTTGTCCAACTCGCGTCCGAACTTTGCAAATTTGCCCCATCCATAATTGAAAAACTAAAGTCAGCTCTACCAAGCAGAGATTTATTCATGTTTGTCGAACGCATATTAGCTTTGTAGAAATTTGCGCCTCTCAAATCAGCTTCACAAAAATTCGCCCTATATGCATCCACGTACTGCAAATTTGCTCCAAAAAAATCGGTATTGTTCATCTTGGTATAACGCATTTTTGCTCTACTCAAATCTGATCGGTAAAATTTAACTTCGCTCAAATCGCAATAGTCGAAATTAACCTCGCTTAAGTCTAAGCCACTTAAATTTAATCCACGCAGATCCATACCACTCAAATCAAGACTTTGTAGTTGATCTTTGCACGTACTCAAAAACTGTACAGCACTCATTACTTCAGTTACCCCGTCTTTTTTATCAATATTTCTGAGAAAAATAGCACCTGCATTTGCTTCCAGGCGATAGGAACTGCATCCCAGAACTAAAACCGACTCCGAGATTTCTATCAACCGATTACGGGTTTCTTTAGTTCTAAATGAATCTAAGATGTGTTCTGTTTTTCGTTGCAGATCGGACGC
The DNA here is from genome assembly GCA_021155915.1 of Solimicrobium sp. Lineage (GTDB taxonomy): Bacteria > Pseudomonadota > Gammaproteobacteria > Burkholderiales > Burkholderiaceae_D > Solimicrobium. The sequence goes on from JAJNBE010000004.1 coordinate 9,533, forward strand.
ACTAAGCAGTAATTTTCGAATATTTTCCTCATTTAACGTTGTAAGCCAGATAACGAAATTAGTTAACAAATCAATTCCGACGGAATCCTCACTATCTATCTGCCGGATTGCTTTGACAATTTCATTTTCACTTAAACCGCCGTCGATCTGCTGTTCACATAGCTTAAGCATAGTCTGAACAGTCAATTTGGCGATCAGGGCAAATGCATCTTTGAATCTATTAACATCAACTTCATCGACGAATTTTGATCCCCAACGAATCGGGAAATCATGAGGAGTAATTTTAAAACCGGAAAAACCCGCGCATTCCATCACTTACTTTCTATTGATTAGTTATGCAGAACATTTCAACAAGAAGAATCTATGTTCTTTGAAAAAGAATTTAGTTAGCAGATCGGCCTTTAGTGTTTTGCGTAAAATATTCTTCCAACGATTCTTGCAAACATTTCTGAACCGATGCTTCTACTTTTTGCGATAACTGGTCTTCTAGTTGGGGTTTAAATAGGAATAGCTGGAATACCTGGTAAATTGACACATAAGCCGGGTTTGCTAATAGAACCCAGCACTCAGAACCGGTTAACGATGGAGGTTTTGTTCTCTCTATTTCTTCTTTACTTAAACGGCCAACCCAACCAACCTGTTCCATTTTCGAAAGCAAATTCTCAATTTCATCAAACCCCAGTTTCGCTTTTTTTCGAATTTCCCAACTTGAAACTCCCGCATAACTAGTTTTTGAGCGCGCTTCAAATAACAGCTCCAATAGGGTCATTGCATCCAAAAAACGTCCACCTGGTTCGGGTACATGCCACCATCGCTCAAATTTAATTACAGGCAAAGCCGCGGCGATAATTGCGCCGAGCAACACAATGAGCCAAGAAGTGTAAATCCAAACTAAAAAGATCGGAACAATGGCCACTGCCCCATATACGATAGTGTAGGTGGGAATGGTGGTCACAAATGTGGCAAATAAGTGTTTCGCTATTTCAAATAAAATGCCTGCCACTAGGCCTCCCCAGGCAGCATCCCGCCAGTCGATTAAGCGGTTAGGAACGGTAATATAAAGAAATGTAAATGCACAGGAAGTAAAGATTATAGAAGAGAGCGGGTAGAAAATAGTGCTGCCAGGGATAGTTTTTAAAACATCTTCCGAAGCAATAAATATATATGACGTAACCGTTAGAGAAACACCAAGTAGCAACGGTGCCAACGTAATAATTGCCCAGTAGACCAGCGTGCGTTTGAGAAGAGAGCGTTTATTCTTTACATGCCAGATTTGATTAAATATTTGATCTATGGTGGCAAGCGTAACAATTGAAGTAATAATTAACGCTACTGCGCTAAATGCAGAAAGCTGTGTTGCTTTGGCGGCGAATTCGCTCAAGTAACTTAAAATGTTGCCCGAGATTGCATGGGGCATAAGATTTTGGATAAAGTACGCTTCCAAAGATTCCCGAAAAGTCTTGAATAATGGGAACGCTGTAAAAATCGCCAAGGCTATTGTCAACATCGGAACTAAAGCGAGAATAGTGGTAAATGTCAAGCTGCCCGCCACTTGATCCAAATTACCATCAGCAATTCGGCGCATTGAAAAGCTTAGTAAGCGGCGAACTTTAGCTCTGGATCCAATAGTAGATTGCTTGTGTTTCACTGCCGATTTGAGACGTTCGAGTTCTGAGGTGCTCATAGAATGTGATTAAAATTAAAGCAAAAAATTAAAGAAACCGATCCAAAATTTTTCTCCCATGTTTATCCAAATTAGTGGGCTGACGAATTAAAAAATGAATACCATGGCTGTCTGTGATCAATAAATTCTCCCCTACCCGACGAATATCTTCTTCAATGCGTAAGACAAAACTGGTTGCGCCACGATCTGTTTCCACCGTCCAAGTGCTGGGTGTTGAGAAACTGGAAACACAAATGATGCGCAAGATTTCTGGTATAAATTCACGTCCGGTTAATTCGTCCATCACCAGGTTACGCACTTGTTCAGAAACATCGTGTAAATGATTAATCCAGCCGACTTCCAATCCCTCTGTATTCATTATCGCAATATTTTCATCGGGTGTTTGAAGAGGAAAAGCGCGTATTGGAACAACATCTTTGTGTGTTTGGTTATCGGAAATTAAGATTAATTTCCCGAAAGCATTACGCGTTAATTCAAAATTAGTAGTGGGCATATACGACTCTTATTTTTATCGAACGGGACAAGGACAAAATCACCTTTGCCCTGCTCTATCTTATGTGATCTCTTCACTGGGTTCAACTAGCATCGCCGCATTTCTGGCCTGCGCTTGATATAAACGATAGTATGCTCCGTGCTGGGCCATGAGCACTTCATGTTTTCCTACTTCTACTATCTCACCACGATCCATTACGACCAAGCGATCGGCTTTATTGAGAGTTGATAATCGATGCGCAATGGCAATAGTTGTGCGACCTTTTACCAAGTTATCTAAGGCCTTTTGAATCTCCTTTTCGGTTTCGGAATCTACAGAAGAAGTCGCTTCATCTAAAATTAAAATACGCGGGTCAATGAGCAAAGCCCGTGCAATCGAAATCCGCTGGCGTTCACCTCCGGATAATGCCTGACCTCGCTCACCCACCATAGAATCATAACCTTGCGGTAACCGTAAAATAAATTCATGTGCGTGTGCAGCGCGCGCTGCATCCATAATTTGATGACGAGTGGCGTTGGGTTTTCCGTAAGCGATATTGTCGGCAATGCTGCCAAAAAAAAGAAATGGTTCTTGTAAAACTAAACCGATATGGCGACGATAATCAGATATACGAAATGAGCGAATATCAACGCCATCTAATAAAATTGCACCTTCTGCCACGTCATAAAAACGGCAAATTAAATTGACCAAGGTGCTTTTTCCAGAACCACTATGTCCCACCAATCCAATCATTTCCCCCGGTTTAATAATTAACGAAATGTCTCGGTTCACTGAACGATTACCGTATCGAAATCCAACCTGACGCAATTCAAGTTGACCCTCTACCTGACTCAGTTTGATGGGGTTAGCGGGCTCTGGCACGCTGGAAATATGATCTAAAATATCAAATACCCTTTTGGCCGCAGAAGCTGACTTTTGTGTGACCGAAACAATTCGACTCATGGAATCCAAACGCCCATAAAAACGTCCCATTAACGCGACAAAAGAAACCAGTACACCTACCGATATAGCGCCTTCGGAAATCTGCCAAATACCGAATGCCCACACCACCAACATGCCGATATCGGTGAGAAAAGCAACTGATGGGGAAAACAGTGCCCACACCTTATTCAGACGATCACTGACTAACAAATGATGCTTATTCGCCGCATGAAAACGCTGAGCTTCACGCTGTTCTTGCGCAAATGCTTTAACCACCCGAATTCCGGGGATGGTGTCGGCTAACACATTAGTCACTTCGCCCCAGACACGATCAATTTTTTCAAAGCCATGTCGCAAACGGTCGCGTACAAGATGAATCATCCATCCAATAAACGGCAGCGGAGCTAGGGTTACTGCCGCCAACATCATATTTTCCTTCATCAAAAAAATGGCAATCATCACCAGCATGACCATGTCGGTAGCAAAATCGAGCAAATGCAACGATAAAAACACACAAATGCGATCTGTTCCGCTACCAATTCTTGCCATTAAATCACCGGTACGCTTTCCACCAAAATACCCTAATGGCAACTTCATTAAATGTTGGTACGTCGCTGTACGCAAATCGGAACCAATGCGGTCAGAAACTAATGCCAAAATATAAGTTCTAATCCAATTTAAAAACCAAGCCAAAAAGGCTGACCCAAAAAAACCGGCCAAATACAAAACAACCAAACCAGAATCAATTTGCCGTGTTTCCTGATATGGAATCAGTATCTTATCTAAAATTGGCCCTGTTAAATAAGGCGGTATCAGCCCCGCGGCCGTCCCTAGCAGCATGAGTACAAATCCGACAAATAAAAGAAATCTATAGGGCTTAGCAAAGCGCCATAATCGAAATAAGGTGCGGGTTGAAGGTGGGGTATGGAGCACTTTAGCGCAAATAAGACAGGCATTCTGGTCAGGCTCGATGGGCGCTTTGCAACTTGGGCAACTTAACTGATCCGGCTCGATGAGGTTTTGGCCACTAAGTTGACTATGCGAATGCATCTTGAATTGATCAATAAAACGAGCAACTACTAAATTCTGCGCTAAAGTAAAACGCCATCTCGCTAATAAGCCTTCCCGGTCGACTAACTGTAGGTGTCCTATGCCAGCGTGATCGTAGTGAATCAATTCCATCTCATTACGGTAATACCAGCTGTGCCATTTATTTTCACCGGGGGCTCGTGTAATCAGTCGGGACCCTGTAATAACTAGTAATCCTTTTCGGAAATTAAGTTGCGCATCCAGATCAATTTCGAATGAGGCCACGGCGACCTCTCCTGCGGTGAGCTGCGTCGCTACGCTTTCACGCCAAGCCTCGGGAAGAATTGTCAAGGTAGAAACCTCGTTAGCTTGTTTCATTGTCATTATTTGGAAAGCTCCTGACTCTCAGCACTAATCGTCAATAATAAATGATGAGGAACGATAACTATTAATTGAACTGAAATGCGCTCGATATCCGCAAAATTTATCGACATTATCCGGCTTTAGCCATAGCACGAACAGGCCAAATTACGGTATTCTATCGGACTAATTTTCGCTTGATAAATCCTTACCGTAAGGTCACACCGTAAGGTCACACCGTAAGGTCACACCGTAAGGTCAAAAGCCGGTAAGTATACCAGCCAGCTCTCTAATGGAAAGTAATAATCAATGCCAAATACAAACAAATAAGTTAAATGACAACTAAAAAAAATATCAGATTTACACGTGTATCTTATTTACACGGGCCGAATATTTGGACATACCGGCCAGTTATCGAAGCTTGGGTAGATATTGGCGAATTAGAGCAATACCCTTCAAACAAGCTTCCAGGTTTTACTGATCGATTAACGTCATGGTTGCCCGGTTTAATTGAGCATCGGTGCGGCATTGGTGAAAGGGGCGGTTTCATTCAACGTCTGCATGGCGGTACCTGGGCGGCACATATTCTCGAGCATGTTGTTTTAGAGCTACAAACTTTGGCGGGTATGCGCACTGGTTTTGGTAAGACGCGAAAGGCGGCGGAACCCGCTTTATACAAAATGGCGTTTCGTACTCGTCAAGAACAAGTGGGTCGCGCTGCACTTCAAGCCGGTTGTGAATTACTTCTGGCGGCTATTAATGACTCGCCTTTTGATGTTGTTGCCCGCGTGGTTGAGCTAACTGAATTAGTTGACTCGCTATGTTTAGGCCCCTCCACTGCTCATATTGTCGATGCCGCCGCCGACCGATGTATTCCCTGGATACGTCTTAATGACGGTAACTTAGTACAGCTCGGTTATGGCAACAAACAGCGCCGCATCTGGACCGCGGAAACGGATCAGACCAGTGCTATTGCTGAGGGCATTGCCTCCGACAAAGATTTAACCAAATCGCTTTTAAAATCCTGCGGCATACCTGTTCGGGAAGGCTGCCGGGTGAATTCCGCCGAGGAAGCGTGGGACGCCGCTCAGGAGATAGGTTTCCCAGTCACAATAAAAGCCTATGGTTGCAATCACGCGTTGGGTGTCGCTGTAAACTTAAGTACCCAGGCTGACGTAATCGAAGCATTCAATTTGGCTCGAAAAAACGGAGAAGGAAATCCGGTTATTGTTGAGCAATTTATTCCCGGCGCTGAACACCGGGTATTAGTAGTTGGAAAAAAAATTGTGGCGGTCGCCGCCGACGAAATAACATGGGTCATCGGAAATGGGCAATCGACCCTCGGTGAACTAGTTGATACTCACACCCACTCCGATTCCGGCCGCGGGCTCACTGACGAATGTCCCTTAAACAGAATAGGTCCGCAGCATGCAGGAATCACTCTCGAATTAGATTCCCCCGGATTTTCCGACTGCGGCATTCCACAGACAAATCAGTGCGTACTCGCGCAGCGTAATGAAAATGGGGCTTTAGACGTTACGGATCAAATTCATTCTAGCATTGCGGCTCTAGCAACTTTAGCCACACGGGTTGTTGGCTTAGATATCGCGGGTGTAGATTTAGTAGCCGAAGACATTTCCAAACCAATTATCACCCAGCGCTGCGCCATTATAGGAGTCAATGCTGGCCCCGGTTTATTAGCGCACATCAAACCTTCCAGCGGAAAATCTCGTCCAATTGGCACAGCAATTATTGATCATTTGTTTCCCGATAATCTTTCGGGCCGCATTCCCATTCTTGGTATCACAGAAGCAGCTGGCTCAACTTTCATTGCGCAATTAGTTGGACATTTAATTCATGTGAGTGGCCGACATGTTGGGTTAGCATGTAGCACGGGGCTGTATCTCGACCAGCGCCAAATTGATACCAAAAGTGGCATTAATTGGGAAGCAGGTCAACGGCTATTAATCAATCGCACTATGGAAGCCGCAGTATTTGAGAGTAACAACCGCTTAATTCTTAGCGAAGGATTAGTTTACGACAAATGCAGTGTTGGCATTGTGAGTGAAATAAAAGAATATGATCAGTATTCAGATTTAACCGAATTTTTTATCGATGATCAGGAGAAATTATTCAACGTAATTCGCACTCAGATCGATGTCATTTTGCCGGATGGTTTTGCCGTACTAAATGCAGACTGCCCGCGCGTGGTTAAATTAGCTAAGTTGTGTGATGGCAAAGTAATATTTTATGGAAACGATCATGCCTTAGATATCTTAGTTAAACACCGCAACGAAGCCGGACGTGTCGTGTTTTTACGGAACGATTGCATAGTGCTCGCCGAGGGTGGCAACGAAACGGCATTATTGCCACTTTCCTCGCTGAAGGTGATCAAAGCAGCACAGCTATCGGACGTTATGGCAGCTGTCGCGGCGGCGTGGGCACTTAATATTATTCCGGAATTGATTGAAGCTGGTCTTAGGACATTCGAATCGCATCCTAAAAAACACTTCACTAAATAGGGTAACTTTTTTTCGAAAGTCGGGGTAAGCTTAGAACCAATAGCTTAAAGGCTGCTCCGATTTTATGGTTAGTGATAATTACTGATAATCAAATGACTAATCAAGTTTGGTATCGATAGCGTTAATTTGCCCTTTCGTCAAATTGGCGACCAGACAGCTTTACCGATTTACAAAATAAACTGAATAATACAGGACCCTATTCTTATGGAAGTTTCTCGTCTCAGAGCCCTGCGCGGCCCTAATCTTTGGAGCCACCATACCGCCATTGAGGTAATCCTGACCTGTAGTGTTACCGAATTAAATATTGCTAACCTTCCCGTTTTTGAAAACCGGGATTTTGAGACCCGATTACGTGCACGTTTTCCTGCTCTTGGCACACTTCAACCAAGCGGGCACCATGACGCCGTTCCCATGGCACAAGTCTTTGAGCACGTTGTATTGGGCCTACAAGCATCAGCGGGCTGTCCCGTCACGTTTAGCCGTACTACGCAAACCGTTGAGCTTGGCGTATTTCAAGTAGTGGTGGAATATACCGAAGAAGCTGTTGGCCGTTTGGCGTGTGAGCTTGCCGGAAAATTATGCGCAGCGGCGTTACAAGATAGTTTTTTTGATCTGGACAATGCGTTATTACAACTGCGTGAGCTCGATGAAGATATCCGGCTGGGTCCATCCACTAATTCCATAGTCCAGGCTGCCATTTCACGCAATATTCCCTATCGCCGTTTAACAGATGGTAGCCTGGTAATGCTTGGCTGGGGTAGCAAACAGCGACGTATCCAAGCTGCCGAAATGGATTGCACCAGTGCGATTGCAGAATCCATTGCACAAGATAAGGAACTGACCAAAAAATTATTGTCCGCGGCAGGTGTTCCAGTTCCCTTGGGACGCTCAGTTACCAATGTGGAAGACGCCTGGAAAGCAGCGTGCGAGATTGGGTTTCCTGTTGTAGTTAAACCAAAAGACGGCAACCAAGGCAAAGGTGTTACCGTCAACATCACCACAAACGAACAACTCCGTACCGCTTATTCGGCGGCCACCGAATTCAGCGACACCATTTTGGTCGAACGTTATTTACCGGGAAGTGACTACCGCCTTCTAGTCATCGGCAATAAACTCGTCGCCGCTGCTAGGCGTGATCCGCCCCAAGTGGTAGGCGACGGCATCAAAACGGTCAGGCAACTAGTTGACCAGGTTAATCTTGATCCAAGACGGGGTTCTGGACACGCGACATCGCTCACCAAAATTCGTATTGATGACATCGCTGTAGCAAGTTTGTCATCACAAGGATTTCATACCGAAGCAATTCCTCCTAAAGGTAGGCGCGTCAATTTACGTAACAACGCTAATCTATCAACGGGAGGATCAGCAACCGACGTTACTGATGATGTTCATCCTGAAGTTGCAGCAAGAGCAGTGGCTGCAGCGCAGATGATTGGACTGGATATTTGCGGGGTTGATTTAATTTGTGACAGTGTATTAAAACCCATAGAAGAACAACACGGTGGCGTAGTGGAGGTGAACGCTGCGCCGGGTTTGCGTATGCATATTTCCCCCTCTTTTGGCAAAGGTCGGGCAATCGGTGAAGCGATTATTTCCACTATGTTCGACGAAGGCCAAAATGGTAAAAATGACGGCCGCATACCGGTTGTGGCAGTGACCGGAACTAACGGTAAAACCACCACGGTACGCCTCATCGCACATCTGTTAACCACATCCGGTTTACGTACCGGCATGACTAACACCGACGGCGTTTATATTGAAGGAAATCGCATTGATAGCGGTGATTGCAGCGGGCCGCGGAGCGCGCGTAATGTATTACTACATCCCGATGTCGACGCCGCCGTTTTTGAGACAGCACGCGGTGGTGTCTTACGGGAAGGACTTGCTTTTGATCGTTGTCAGGTAGCCGTGGTGACTAATATCGGCACAGGGGACCATCTAGGCTTAAATTTCATCACGAGTTTGGAAGACTTAGCCGTACTGAAACGCGTGATCGTTCAAAACGTAGCTAATAATGGCGTCGCAGTACTGAACGCTGCCGATCCCATAGTCGCTAATATGGCTGAAAACTGTCCAGGAAAAGTGACCTTTTTTGCCGCAGATCGCCGCGAAGCAGTCATGGCAACACACCGAGCGCAAGGTAACCGCGTCGTATATATCGATGACAAAAAGCTAGTTGCGGCCGAGGGCACGTTTAAACACACCATTGCACTCTCCGACATTCCCCTCACCTACAACGGCAGCATCGCTTTTCAGATAGAAAATGTCATGGCATCCGTCGCGGCAGTATGGGCAGTAGGTATTAGCTGGCAGGCAATTGAAATTGGATTAAAGACATTTACCAACAGCATCCATCATGCTCCAGGACGTTTTAATCTGTTTAAATACCGAGGTGCAACGTTAATTGCAGACTACGGCCATAACCCCGATGCGATTTTAGCCTTGATTAAAGCTGTAGAAACCATACCAGCTAAACGCCGTTCGGTCGTCATCAGCGGCGCTGGTGACCGACGAGACGAAGATATACGCCAACAGACCGAGTTCTTAGGCGCAGTATTTGATGAAGTTGTGCTATATCAAGACCAATGCCAACGCGGCCGCGCTGACGGCGAAGTAATTAATTTGCTGCGTTCAGGCCTAGATAAAGCCATACGCACCCAACACATCCAAGAAATTCGAGGCGAATTTTTAGCCATCGACTGCGCACTGCAAAGGTTATCAGAAGGCGACTTATGTTTACTACTGTTAGATCAGATCGATGAAGGGCTGGCGCATATAGCATTACGCATTAAGGAAAATGAGCGAGATGAATTCATACTACCGGGGACTTTCCATCGACAGATATATCAATGAAAATCACTAAAGCTAAGTAGAACTACTGATTAATTAAATTCTTTTTTCATTTATTATGAATTCGTACGGGAGGCATTAGAGCCTAAGGAATAAAAATAAATGGTAAGGACCGACAATATTCTAAGGGTGATGCAAGGTAGTAATAAACCTTAACTAGCGAGCGCGCTAACTGTTGTTACGCATTGTTCTTCATCGGTCTAATTCCTTAATCAGTAATCGGAGAATAATGAATACCTTAATCAAGAAAATGCTTTTTCTATCTGTTTTGGCGGGTGCAACAAGTCCTGCAATGGCTCTTTACTATGGAACAGGAATTACTGTCTCTGTGGAGAACACAACTAAGTTCGAACAAAAAATAGCCTATGGGGAAAAGGGGAAGCCTCTATCCTCAAACGCGAGAATAATCGAAATAACTCTTTATGATGATGGTACTAAAGCTTTTAATCCCGACAACGACAAAATTATAAATGATTCTAGCTATGTAGATCTAAACAATCAGGACAGCACATTCAATAATAGAATACTTGAGAAAGATCAAAAACAGACGAGCAGCCAAATTAATTATTCTACTTATAAGAATTATTGGTATAACACACGAATCAAATTTAAAATTCTGGCTACCGAACCCGGCAAAGAGGATCGATACTGTGACATAAACTTGCCAATGAAGGTTGGAAATGATACAAATGCAAATGTTAGTGGTCTATTAGTCGGAGCTATTGAAAATAAAAATACAGATCAATTTTTAGAAGAAAACAATAAGCTTAATCAAGGTATTTGCGAAATTAATCTGTCGTTCAAACACGGTTCTAAACAGGAACGTCATGTCAGCGTTAGTGGCGGAATCACCTACTACCCTGTCAGCGTGCCTAGCAAAGTTCTTGAGGCTATTAATATCAAAATACTACCTGATTAAACTCTATAACGACGCCCCCCATTGACGAATGTAGAAAGCACTTGGAGGTAACTTATCCAAACCAAATTGTACCCGTTTGCAAAGACGGCGCACAAAAAATGCTTTTCCTGATAACAAAGCCAAAGTTCCATGCAATTCCGTTTCGAAAGAGCGTCTAATGATATTGGTAGTCAGCCGTTAGGCATAGCACTACGGAGAGCGGCGGAAAGAGACCTCTGCATAATGAGGTAAATAAAGGAAAGTTATGTCCTCAAGCAGGTCAGAGAAAAGATGCATCAACAAAAAATAATGTAAAAACAGGACAAATTACGGAATATTCTCTCGTTAAGTATCCAGCTGTTCACGACTTTACAGAAGAATGCCAGATATTAATACAAAGTGTATCGTGCCATGAATACGAGAGTAGACCCCCTATGTGACTCTACGTAACGACGGACCTAGAATTATATTGCGGCATGTAAATGTAACCATAATCAATATTAAATATCCTCTTTCCTTAAGAGTACAACGTTGGGCTAAAGCATTTCAGCCCAACACATTAAGCACTTACTGACGTTATTAGCCGATTACAACAAGGTGTCGCGTGCCATCCCGCGTGAGGAAAATGAGCGTTTAAGCTTAATTAACGCCTCTTGCTGAATTTGACGAATCCGTTCACGCGTCACCCCCATCTCCTCCGCCAAAGCTTCCAAGGTTACGGGATCATCATTATCGAGCCCAAAGCGACGCATAATCACAATGCGCTGCTTTTCCGATAGCTTAGAAAGCCAGTCTCTGACTAAAACGCTAAGTTGCAACCGTTCCGCACAGCTATCCGGCCCATCCTCGTTTTCACCAGGTAGCATGTCCATTAAAGTAGATTGGGGATCATTATCTAAGGGCATATCCAACGACGCCGCATGCTCAGATAAAGCCAAAATATCTTGCACTTCATCTAATGGACGCCCAACTAAACTGGCGATATCTGCTAAAGCAGCATCGCGTCCATCATGTTGTTGCGCTTCTAAATGATATTTGGCACGAAGGATCTGATTCAGTTCTCGTACTACATGCACTGGCAGGCGTATGGTGCGGGCTTGATTCATAATCGCTCTTTCAATGCTTTGTCTGATCCACCACGTAGCATAAGTCGAAAATCGAAAGCCACGTTCAGGTTCGAATTTGTCAATAGCATGCATTAAACCCAAATTACCTTCTTCAATCATATCGAGTAGAGCCACTCCGCGATTGATGTAATGTTTGGCAATGGAAACGACCAGACGCAAGTTATGCTCGATCATTTTTTGACGTGAAGCAAAATCACCCTTTTTAGCTAGTGTTGCACACGCTAATTCTTCGGCTGCTGTGAGTAACGGACGTGTGCCAATTTGATTCAAGTAATACTGTGTTGTATCAGTCGATAATTCAGCTGCTAACACCGTTTTTAGCTCTTCTAACGGCTCAACAATTATTTCTTTTGCTCCATCTTCGTCCTCTATTGAACCGTCCGACAATTCCATTTCACAACGGTCTTCCGTTGGATCGGCGGGTAATTCATCTTCTTCAAAAAAACTGTGCTTGGCTGTCATGGATTCACTCAACGTTTAAATTAATATAATAAGTACAATGTAACAAATAACATGCAATAAATAGGTTCACTCATCGAACTGGTAAGTAGACCATTGGATCGACTGGCTTACCTTGCTGGCGTATTTCAAAATGCAATTTAACAATGTCGCTATCTGAATCGCCCATATCAGCAATTTTTTGACCTTTAGTGATAACTTGCTTTTCCTTTACCAGAATTGTCCGATTATGTGCATAGGCAGATAAAAAATTCGTCGAATGTTTAATAATCACCAAATTACCGTATCCCCGGATGCCGCTTCCAGCATACATTACTGTTCCGGCCGCGGCAGCATAAATATTTTGGCCAGATTTTCCAAGCACATCGATACCTTTACTCTTGTTATCGTCAAAATTGGTAGCCACTTTACCTTCAGCCGGCCAAACCCACTCAATTCCGTTGCCATTTATATTTAGCGGGTTAGACACTTTTTCCGGGCCCTTTTCCCCCGGTCGGGCTAATTCCTTTCCTAAAGTAGCTGTGACTGCTTGATTTTTTCTTAGTTCGGCTAGGGCAGCATCAGAATAGGGCCTCTTATCCGCTCGTGGCGCGCTTTTATTATTGCCCGACGACGTTGACGAACCTGATAAACTTCCCGAATTCCGCGTGTCCAAGCCAAGCGGACGAACATCAACACCATCAGGGGAAGCCACGGCGCTTGTACTATTTTCCGGAGGTGCAACCCATAGAACCTGACCAACTTTAATATCATTAGGATTCGTTAAACCATTCCAGCTAATAAGATCGCTATACCCTTGTCCCTTATCCAAAGCAATTCGATACAACGTATCACCTTTTTTAACCATATACTGGCCCTCTTCCAGTTTTGAATCAGATAATATCGCGGTAGATTGATTTCTATTCGGACGTAACGAGCGATCCTCAACTGGCGCTTTTCGAGACACACTTCCACAGGCAACTAATGTACAACCAATAATCAAAACTAGAATTACATTTCTCATACTATTCATGAATATATTCATATAATTAAAAATAACCGGAAGTGATATGTACACTCAATAACTCAAATAGTACCTGAACATAATGGCACAAAATAACATTCTTCCAGAACCGACCGTTTCCAATTTGTATTTCCGGTGCGTTCAATTAGCTGTAGCGCTTGTTGTTTTTCTCCTACAGGTGCAATTAAACGACCACCGACAGCTAATTGCTGTAATAAAACGTCTGGAATTTGCATACCGGCTGCGGCGAGAATAATACCGTCAAACGGCGCCACCTGAGGCAAACCGTGCATACCATCACCATAATGCAAACGCAAATTGGGAATGCGTAATGACCTCAGATTTTTTTTTGCCAGCTCGTGCAAAAACTTAATGCGCTCTATTGAATAGATATTCTCGGCTATTTGTGCGAGAACTGCCGCCTGATAGCCACAGCCTGTACCTATTTCCAAGACATTGCATAATTCTCTTCCATTCCGCATGACTTCGACCATGCGCGCCACAATATAAGGCTGTGAAATGGTTTGCTGATTACCAATCGGCAAGGATGCGTCAACATAGGCCTGCCCCACTAGTCCTTGCTCAATAAATTGATGCCGCGGTACCGCACCCATTGCTGCCAGTACTACGTTATCATTTATTCCTTGAGCCTTGAGTCTGCTAATCATTGCGCGTCGCGGTCCTGCAAGGCTGGCATGTCCAGACATCATTGTTTCGTGACGTGGCAGGTTATGTTTGGCCCTATCTTCAGAATCAGTATTTAAAATTGTTGGACCCCGATAATATAGTACGTTCGACCTGGCCTGCGAAGGAAGTAAAGTCTCCTGCGGCACGGGAACCCTCGGTGGAGCCCTCCGCACATTTCCTTGCGGGTCAAGATTCTGGGGGGCATTCCTCCCATGCTCACGCACGTTTTGTGTAGCAGTTTGAGGAGTTTCTATATTAAGGACCGAACTACAAAGCTCACTCGGTTGATGCCGATTCATTAACGAATTTTTTAACGAGGACAACTGCAATGGAAATTTCTGATTTTTTCCTGTCATCCCCAAACCTTTTTTAATTTTTCTAGTTGGTGTATATGGGTCAAATCAATTTGTAAGGGTGTCACGGAAGCATAACCCTCTGCAACCGCATGAAAATCCGTACCTTCACCCCCATCTTTAGCTATACCGGACGGACCGATCCAAAAAATAGGATTACCGTGCGGATCCGTTGATTTAATAACCGGCTCAGACGGATGACGTCTTCCCAAGCGCGTAATTTGAACCCCTTTTATGTCCGCATAATGACAATTAGGGATGTTCACATTAAGTAAATACGGTTCATCAAAATTGCCTAATTTATGTTGAACCATATTTAAAGCAAATCTGGCAGCATCATCAATAAATTCCCAACCTTTTTTCACTTGTGAAAATGCGATAGCGGGAATCCCAAACAAATAGCCTTCGGTTGCAGCAGCTACTGTACCGGAATAGAGCGTATCGTCTCCCATATTTTGTCCCTGATTAATCCCTGAAACAATCAAATCCGGTCTACTGTCAAATAAGCCCGTTAATGCAATGTGCACACAGTCGGAAGGTGTTCCATCCACAAAATAAACGTTACTGCTGGCTTTTGAAACAGTCAAAGGTTTGTCTAAAGTAAGCGCATTAGAAGCACCTGAACGATTACGTTCCGGAGCTACTACCACCACATCAGCGATTTTAGACATAACATCTGCTAGTGCTAACAAGCCAGGCGCTAAATAACCGTCATCATTACTGATCAGAATTTTCATGGACTCTTTCTTTATCAATCAGATTGCGTCAGAACCGGTTTCTCCGGTTCGTATACGCACAACTTGCTCAATATTTTGTATAAATATCTTACCATCGCCAATTTTTCCGGTCCGCGCTGCTTTAATGATGGCGTCGACAACATGTTCAACCACAACGTCATTCACAGCCACTTCAATTTTGATTTTCGGTAAAAAATCTACCACATATTCCGCACCCCGGTATAGTTCCGTATGACCTTTTTGCCGCCCAAAACCTTTTACCTCAGTGACAGTCAATCCGGCAACACCGACTTCTGCCAACGCTTCCCGGACTTCATCCAATTTAAATGGCTTAATGATGGCAGTAATTTGTTTCATATTGCGCTCCGATAATTTGACAAGGCTTAAAAAAGAGCATCAGTCCCGAAATTTTGAAGTTATCGGGTATCTCCAATCGCGGCCAAAAGCACGATGTGTAACACGAATCCCAACTGGGGATTGCCGTCGTTTATATTCGTTATATTTAATCAAGTGTGTGACGGTTTCTACATCTTCTTTCTTGTATCCGATGGCAATAATGTGTTCGGAAGACAAATTCTCTTCCATATACAGCTGCATAATCCCGTCCAATATGGCATAGGGTGGGAGCGAATCTTGATCCGTTTGATCAGGGCGTAATTCAGCAGAAGGAGCTCGCGTCAATATTCGCTCGGGTATCGGCGCCCCCTTATTGCCTAAATCAGTGTGCAAACTGTTTCGATAAGCACATAAGCGATATACCATTGTTTTAGCAATATCCTTTAAAACAGCAAAGCCCCCGGCCATATCTCCATATAAGGTACAGTAGCCTAGTGCCATTTCGCTTTTATTGCCTGTTGTTAGCACAATTGATCCATGTTTATTCGATAATGCCATTAGCAAGGTACCGCGTATTCTTGCCTGAATATTCTCTTCCGTTGCATCAATTTTTAAGCTTTTGAATTCTTGAGCTAATGTCGTCGTAAATGCATTAAAACAGGTGTCTATAGATATCTCGTCATAGCGAATACCTAAATTATTGACCATTTCGCGTGAATCAATTAACGAAATTTCTGCCGTATAGGGTGAAGGCATCATTACGGCACGTACTTTATTCGCGCCCAGCGCATCAACTGCTATCATTAAAGTTAGCGCAGAATCCACTCCACCGGACAAACCTAACAGCACTCCGGGAAAATTATTTTTGACGATATAATCCCGCACGCCTAGCACTAACGCTTGGTACACTTGCGCCTCGATGCTCAGTTCAGGTTCAATAAGAGATTTCTGCGGGTGTATTCCGGCAAACTCAATAATTTGCAGATCTTCTTCAGCATGTTTTAGCCGTGCCTGTAGCTGTCCGTGGCAATCCAACACAAAAGAATTACCATCAAAAATCAGCTCGTCCTGTCCGCCTACCAAATTGGTGTAAACAACGGCCATGCCTTGACTGGTCACATTTTCGCGGAGCACTTGATAACGTAAATGCTGCTTATTCATATGAAATGGTGATCCATTTAAAATAAGCAGCACCTCGGCGCCTGCGGTTTTAACTTTTATCGGTACAGCAGAACTCCACGCATCTTCACAAATAATGATACCAAAACGAGTTTTTTCTGTTTGGAATACTAAGACGTCGTGTCCAGCCTCAAAATATCGCTTTTCGTCAAAGACCTGACTGTTAGGTAAGTTCTGCTTACGGTAACTACCTTGAATTCGTCCATTCAACAACAATGAAGCGGCGTTAAACCGCTTTCCATGTTGCATTAATGGATGACCAACCACTACATGTAAATCGGGAAATTCAGCGAGCTTGATAACCAGCTCATCTAATGTTTTCTGACAAGCAACGTAAAACGAATCGCGTAACAATAGGTCTTCGGGCGGATAGCCTGCTAAAGCTAATTCCGGGGTAAGCACGATATTTGCGCCCTGCTCATGAGCACGACGGGCGAAATGAAGTATGCGATCAGCATTGCCAGAAAAATCGCCGACAGTGCTATTCATTTGTATTAATGCCAGTTTCACCATGTCCCAACACTACCTGAATAAATTATTTTCACGATGAATGGCAACTTAATTGGTAAAATAAAATCAGCACGCTTGCTCATTAACCATTCTATTGTAGCTAGCAATTTTTTTATAATTTTCAACCCCACTCATAATTTCGGTATGCGCTTCATCAGACTCACCCCAACCCTCTATTTTTACCCATTTTCCTTTTTCCAAATCTTTATAATGCTCGAAAAAGTGCTGAATTTGTCTTAAACGTAGTTCATTTATATCGGAGGGTTTTTTCCAATGCGAATAAATAGATAAAACTTTATCGACAGGAACCGCTAACACTTTGCCATCTTGCCCTGATTCGTCCGTCATTTTTAGCACCCCAAGGGCCCGACATCGCACCACTACTCCAGGAATTAACGGAAACGGGGTGATAACAAGCACGTCAACTGGATCCCCATCTCCGGCGATAGTTTGCGGAACATAACCATAATTGCACGGGTAGTGCATTGCGGTTCCCATAAAACGATCTACAAAAATTGCACCCGTTTCTTTATCAACTTCATACTTAATCGGATCAGCATTCATTGATATTTCAATGATGACGTTAAAATCTTTTGGCAGGTTATTACCTGCAGTGACATTATTTAAGCTCATTTTTTGTGTCTTTCTTTGTAAAAATCAATTAGCGAGTTAGTTAGTTAATAAGTGAAGAGTATAAAGAGAAAATATTAGGCTAAAATCTATCAACTAGTAAAGCACACGCGCGGTAATATGCTGAAGCCTTTTCTTGAATGCCTAACTGCTCATTTAATTGAGCCAACTTCAGATTAGCTTCACGCTGACAGGCTTTATCCGATGCATACACTAGTGCTTGCTCTAAATTCCGTTCAGCTTTGCCCCACAATTTCTGTCTCAGGCATAAAACTCCCATCGTTAATGCCAACTCAGCGTCCGTCGGATGAGAAATTAACCACGATTCGCAATGTTCAATCTGAGTTAATAATGCGGGCGAGCCTTCTTCTCCAGCGGATTCACGATAACTGATAATTAAGCGTTTATCCCATTCGACTTGCAAAGCTTTTTCGAGTATGTTGCGTGCTTCTTCAAACAGGCCTTGCACAACCATGGTCCTCGCCGCTAATGACGCAACGAATGGCTTTAACCGATCTTCAACCGGTATGCTAAGCCAGAGACGGTGAATGGACTCGGCATCGTGTTCCTGATCGGCTATTAAATCCTCATAAGCCAATTCGCGCAACCGCATCGACAAAGCCGGATGCAAAGAATGATTCTTATCCAACGCTCTGACCAGACGTAAAACTTCGCTCCACTGTTTAGCTTGCTGATTCGCTTTTAATGCCCAACGCAACACGTGAATATGGCGCGTTCCGTTCGCATTTAAATCTTCAACAGCCTCTAAAGCTTGCTCTGGCTGATGGGAATCAACCATTAATTCCACTGTGCTAATTAAGCGTGCCACTTTGTATTGTGGATTATTATCAACACTAGCTAGCCATTCGTCACGACGATCAAACTTACTCAGGTTATGAGCAGCCCTTGCACCGATCAGAGCAGCTAAAGCCGCATTTTCCGGCAACTCAGCGGCCATTATGGCCGCTTTTTCCGCATGGCCAAATCGGCCTTCAAAAAAAGCCTTCAATGCGTCACGCAATGTTTTATTTCCCTCATACTCAAGCTTAGAACGCCGATATGCGGCAACTCGTTGGGGCATTTGCTGAGTGATATGAAGGGTATAGAAAAACAATGCAAGCAAAGCGAGTAGTGCTAGGTCAAGGAATACGAAGAAATTTAATGACATATCAATACGATAAGGTGGATAAAACAGCACCACATTTCCCGCATTAAAATGCACTGCCAACGCCACTAATACGGCAACAGTAAATAAGATTACCAAACGAATAAAGAAGCCCATTATTTCACCGTGAAGTTACGCACAGCATTGAGACTTTCAGTCAGGCTTGGCATTTCGATAGAAACATTGCTATTTTGAATTTGACGCAACAGTACTTGAAGTGCTTGCGTCTGTTTTGCGCCCGTATCAAAATACCGCGCAATCTCTTTCTCAGCTGCAGCCATATCGCTCTTAAAAGCGGTTTCATTACGTGACAATAGAGCCAGACGAGCATTTAATAAACGTAATTTGACATTCTCACGGGCGAAGTACCCCTGGCTCGGTGCTAATAATAAGGCGTCCGGGTGTTCGACATGTCGAATACGCACTAACTGGCGAATTTCCGTCCACATCTCCGCCGTCCAGCTTTGCCACTCATTAACGAACCACCGTTTCCAATCGGTAAATGTCGCGTCCACATCGACACTGGCTAGATGATTTTCAGGGGAAATTTTAGATTTCCCTTCGTGACCAGACGCTTTTTTCACTGCATTTAATTTTGATGAATCGTTGACAGCGTGGGTACCACGCTTTAATCCATTAGCAGGGCTCGCGGTCAGCGGGCTCTCATCAATTAGCAGCGGCATACTGTCGACCTGGTTGATGGCGCTATCTAAACGAAGAGCAATTCCCGGCAGATCGACATTAGGTAAAGCACGCAAACGGCCAATATCATGGGCAATGGCGCGGCGAATAGAAATAAAGTGGGGTTTGTCCGAACGCGCTAGACGAACATCCGCATTCTGCAAAGCAATTAATGCACCTTGCACGTTACCCGCCAACTGCAATTGCTGACTTGCGGTAGATAAAACCTGTTCGATCTCAGATAACGCCCAGTCATCTCGATTTTTAGCTAGATCTTGATAAAGTTGATGCAAGGCTAGAGCATGGCTTTCTGATTCCCCCTGTTTACTTTCCAACACAGCCAGTTTCGCTTGCAATTCTTTGTCGTTCTCTTGGACAGATTTTGCGATAGTTTTAGCCTCTGCAGCGCTTATGTCTGCCCCTTGCAACCGGCGCGCCAACTCTTCACGCAGCTGGTTGATCTGGTTCGTTGAGCTCCACCACTGCGCAATCAATAGCACCGTTAACCCGATGAGCACGGTGTTGATTAAATGGGATGCGATAACTATTGACGAGCCTGAAATTTTTTTTGCGGCCTTATTTGGCACTTCAGAAGCTTTAACATTTTCTGTCATATCAAAGGAAGAATCATTTCGTTGTCGGTCCGGATCTTGAGCACTGGGCTTTAATGTATCGTTCATAAATTGTAGTTATAAAGTCTTCTTTTTCATGCAACAGCATCACCCGGCTTTATCTGATCTATTCGTCTGATCATTCTGACGGACTAGGATTGTAACGCGAGCAAGAGGTTTTCGTCGCCAGAACCAATCAGACGTATGTGGTTAAACCCACATTTTTCTGCAGTTTCTGCAATGCGATGATGGGAGACCCATAAAGTCAGCTGCTGAGACGCCACTACATTAGTGCTATTTATATCAACGTCGCTCGCTAATTTTTGAATACAGTTAGCTAAAGTCCTTAACGCTTCAGAGCTTGCCACAACCCAAGTATTATCCGATGCCAACAAATCCGACAGTAGTTGCTTATCTTCTACGGTCATCAAAGGAGCAAAGCGACGATACGCAATTACTTTAACGACATGAATATCGTGCTCGGCAAGCGCGTCTGCGAGAAGTTCTCGCCCCGTTTCCGCACGAAAAATAACTACATTCCTGCCTCTTAACGAATCTAAGTCTAGTTCTCGTAATAGTGCTTCAGAGTCAGCACGAAATTGTGGAGTAGTACTGTTATTAGCAGAGTCGACTGAACTTGCTGGTGTGGCAGGACAGTAAATATGCGCACTTTTTTCACTAATTCCGTATTGCGCCAACGCAGCGCGGCTCCCCTCCCCCATCACCGCAATTGCCACCTCAGAGGGCCACTTCAATCCATTTTTGAAAACTGCATGAATTGCATTCGGGCTAACAAAAACTGCCATAGCATATGTGGACAGATTATTAAGGGTTGCCTGAAAAATGCGTTGTTGGTTACTATTTTCAGGCAGTGGGACAATCTCTAGTAGTGGAAACAACGCTACGGCATAACCCAATGCTGTTAACCGGTGCGCCAGCGGTTGTGACTGAACCCGGGTTCTGGTTAATACGATTTTGCCCGTACTTGTATTCATGCTGTATTCGAGTATTCGGCGCCAGTTCTAATCATCACGGCACCGTGCCAAAATAGCGGGTGCACCCTGCGCCTTTAATTGGGCCACAATTTGTGCGCTCAATGCCGTGCCATCTCGACTATTACCTCGCACCTCGGCCCAAGCGATTTGTCTGCCATCAGGCGTAGCGACAAAAGCACGCAAATGCATAATATCGTTAGAAATTGTAGCGAATGCCGCTAAGGGAATTTGGCAACTACCCCCAAATGCCGTTGAGACCGATCGCTCTGCATATACTGTTAAAGCACTGGGCATATGATTTAAGGGCGCCAACCAAGTCGCTAGCTCCGGACGATTATCGGCTATCTCGATCGTCATCGCGCCCTGCCCGGCGGACGGCAAACTTTCTTCAGGCTCAATATAACAACGAATCCGATCTTCTAAACCTAACCGTTGTAACCCAGCGGCCGCCAAAATAATTCCTACGTAAGCACCTTCATCTAGTTTACGCAAGCGTGTATCCACATTGCCGCGCAACGGACGAATAATCAGATGTGGATACCTCGCCATTAATGCTGCCTGGCGGCGCAAACTACTTGTGCCAACAATGGCACCGGGGGGTAATTCCTCAAGCGACGCAAATTCGTTCGACACCAACGCATCACGCGGATCAGCACGCTCTAGTACTGCAACCAATTGCAAACCAGATGGCACGTGCATTGGCATATCTTTTAAAGAATGCACAGCTAAATCAGCACGCCCGTCTAAAATGGCCGCCTCTAATTCCTTTACAAATAACCCTTTACCACCCACTTTAGACAAGGTTCGATCCAAAATTTGATCGCCTCGGGTGGTCATTCCCAATAACTTGATCTCACATTCTGGATACAAGGTAAGCAAACGCGCTTGCACATGCTCTGCTTGCCACATTGCCAGTCGACTTTCACGGGTGGCGATGACTAATTTTTTAGGGCTGGATGTAATCAACGTTATCTTTCACTTTCAAGCAATTAGTCTAAGGCTAAATTTTATCAGATATGCACGGCTTAACCTATTCGACAAGAATGTGCCATCAAAACGGTGCTCACTATTCGCTGTCAGATTTTAACGGAGAGGTCTCTCAGGAAAAAAACGCTAACCATATATCGCAGTTCACACATGCTTTTGGCCGATATGATAACGGTGGGATACGTGTTTAAATTTTCATGGGCCACCCTGCCTATTGGACAAGTCAATTATCGAGCACGACCGGTTAATGATAAAATCTGCAAAATTTTTAATCGTGCAGTAATCGCCTTTCGACATAACAAGTATCTGCAAACCATTTCGCTAAAAAATATGCTAACTCAAAAAGATAAACAACACATTATTCTTACCGGAGATAGACCAACTGGTCCATTGCATCTTGGTCACTACGTGGGCAGCTTGCGTAATCGTGTTCAATTCCAGCACCAATACCAGCAATTCATTATGGTGGCCGACGCTCAGGCATTGACTGATAATATGGATGACCCAGGCAAAGTGCACCGCAATGTAATCGAAGTTGCTTTGGATTATTTAGCAGTTGGAATTGACCCGACGTTATCGACCATTTTTGTTCAATCACAAATTCCCGAATTAGCTGAACTGACCTTTTACTATCTAAATTTAGTGACGGTAGCGAGACTGGAACGTAATCCAACGATTAAAGAAGAAATTCGCTTACGTAATTTTGAACGCGATATTCCAGCCGGTTTCCTAACTTATCCGGTCAGTCAGGCCGCGGATATCACTGCCTTTAAGGCGACGTTGGTTCCGGTAGGTGAGGATCAAATTCCCATAATCGAACAAACCAACGAAATTGTGCGACGCTTTAACCGCCTGGCGAACCAGGAGATATTATTAGAATGCCAGACATTTGTTCCGGAAATCGGTCGCTTGCCAGGCATTGATGGCAAAGCTAAAATGAGTAAATCGCTTGGTAACGTAATTAACTTAGGCTTCTCACCTGCTGAGATACGTGCGGCCGTGAAGAAAATTTACACCGATCCCATGCATTTGCGCATTGAAGATCCGGGACATTTAGAAGATAACGTCGCCTTTATTTATTTAGATGCTTTTGATCAGGATAAAAGTGCGCTAGCCGAAATGAAAGCACATTATGTACGCGGTGGTTTAGGTGACGGAACCGTAAAAAAACATTTAGAAGCCTGTTTGCAAGAATTGCTCACGCCCATTAGGGAACGACGCTTAGCATTCGCGGAGGACCGGGGGTACGTATTACAAATACTTAAAGAAGGCACCAAGAAAGCACGAGAAGTCGCAGCACGAACTACCGCTGAGGTTAAAGCGGCATTGGGGCTGAATCATTTTTAATTGCTTACTCAGTTTCACATTAGTTTGAATTGAGTGGGTGTCGGCCATGCTGATTGCGGATGTAACACAGTTATCTCGTAATTTAGCCTTTCAATGCTACATCAATATTCATCGAGCGATCATATCAAAACGCGGCAGGATAATTTTTTTTCATCAATGGCACTAATACAGAAATTATTGAAAGGAACAGTAATGGGTGGTCTTTTTTTGATAACATTTCTGCTTGCGATGTGCTCCAGCGATGTGTTGGCTGCTCCAGCGGAAGAGCACGTTAAGCCGGATCAAAACTACTACGACGCTGCAAAATTAGCCATTTCTCGCCGTCTAGCCGAACAGGGCGACGCTGATGCGCAATTTAGGCTAGGCGAAATTTATAGTGGTGGTAATGGAATAACGCAGAACTATACTGAAGCTATTAAATGGTACCGATTGGCGGCTCGGCAGGGTCATGCAGAAGCCCAATTTAACTTAGGCCTAATATTTCACCAGGGACGAGGGGTTGCTCAGGACTATGCAGAAGCTAGGAAATGGTTTCTTCTTGCTGCACAGCAGGAGGTGCCTGAGGCGCAATTTAATCTTGGCATTATGTATGATACCGGGCAGGGAACCACACAGAGTGACATCGAAGCTTTCAAATGGTACAGGCGAGCGGCTGAACACGGTAATGCAAAGGCCCAGCTTAACCTAGGATTAATGTATGTGCGAGGAAGAGGCGTATTGCAGTCTTACACTGAAGCCCTAAAGTGGTTTGAATTGGCTGCAGCAAAAGAGGAAAGTCAAGCGCAATACAATCTTGGAGTAATGTATGAAAACGCGCAAGGCACTAAGCAAGACTATGCCCAGGCATTTAAATGGTATCAACTTTCCGCTCAGCAAGGCGATGTTAATGCACAGCGCAGTCTTGGTAAGCTGTACTGTTACGGGAAAGGCACGGTTCAAGATTACGTCCAATCGGCGAAATGGAATCGATTAGCCGCTCTGCAAGGTGACGCAGACGCACAATATAATCTTGCCGTGAACTATAGCAAGGGCGAAGGCGTGGAGAAAGACGATGCGGAAGCTATCAAGTGGTACCACTTGGCTGCTCAACAAGGCAATTCTTCCGCTCAAAACAATCTCGGAGAATGCTATCAAGAAGGAAGAGGCGTCGCTAAAAATACGGTCGAATCTGTGAAATGGTATAAAGCTTCGGCAAAACAGGGAGAAAAGTTTGGTCAATACAATCTCGCACTAGCCTATCACCAGGGAATGGGTATAGCAGAGGACCATGCTGAAGCCGCTAAATGGTACCGACTAGCTGCTCAACAGAATTTTTCTCCTGCACAAATAAATCTTGCACTCATGTATGTGAATGGAGAAGGCGTAAAGCAGTCTTATACGGAAGCTTTTAATTGGTTTCGAAAGGCTGCTGAAAACGGAGAAGCTGATGCACAATTTAGTCTGGGAGTGATGTATTCGTCTGGACGTGGAACAAAGCAAAGCTATGCGGAAGCGGTTAAATGGTACCGCCTTGCTGCACGGCAGGGGTATGCAGAGGCGCAATTCAATCTAGGATATCTCTACCAGAAAGGTCTAGGTGTAGCAAAAAACAGCGCCAGGGCCTTCGCATGGAATAGACGCGCAGCGCGGCGGGGTCATGCAGAAGCACAATACAATGTTGCCATAATGTATGGCCAGGGTTACGGAGTAGCTCAAGATTACGAACTAGCTTATTCTTGGAGCTATCTTGTCAGTCAGGCAGGTAACAAGGACGCTGCTGAATATTGTGATGAATTAGCCGAAAAGTTGACGCCCCAACAAATTGAACGCGCGAAAGGAACGTCGAGAACACTGTTAGCAAATTAAGAGCAAATCAATTTTAAATTCACTAAAAGTCGGTGCGTCAACGGTCGCAGGAAACGGAGCTTTTAAAAGAAATAGCCAGAAAATGTAGACAGGCGCAAAGCTGACAAATCTGTTTGCCAACGAGCTGATTTAGTTATGGAGTAATTGTGGCGTAATTATGGTGTAGGAGCAAGCGCATTAAAATGAGACAAGTACGGTTTTGGCGTAACTTTTTGAGGAATATTTGGTATAACTCGTTGATTTTAAAGGTATTTAGTTATTACTGCTGGTGCCCGAGGCCGGAATTGAACCGGCACGCCCGTTATTCACGAAAGCGGCGGATTTTAAGTCCGATGTGTCTACCAATTTCACCACTCGGGCACTTTTCCACGCATTGCTGCGTAGACTTTTAACACGCTTACATACATCAGCATGTCTATGGAGGCGGGGAGCGGAATCGAACCGCTCTAAACGGCTTTGCAGGCCGCTGCATAACCTCTTTGCTACCCCGCCATGGTCAGGTATTGTATCGATAACTACCGTTTTTGGTATCAAGCGATACAACAAAAAAGGAAGCCCACCACATGCTTCCCTTCTAATCTGGAGCGGGAGAAGAGTCTCGAACTCTCGACCTCAACCTTGGCAAGGTTGCGCTCTACCAACTGAGCTACTCCCGCAAAATACTTACCGCTAGTCAAAGCACTAATCACTAGCAGAAGTTGCTAATACTATTAACATGAACCAAAAGCCACGCTTTATTAACCGATACAAGACTCTGGAGCGGGAGAAGAGTCTCGAACTCTCGACCTCAACCTTGGCAAGGTTGCGCTCTACCAACTGAGCTACTCCCGCATTCTTGGGACATTACGGCCCATCGATTTTTATTGCTCGACTTACTGTCAATTTCTTACTGCCGATCTAAAGCAAATTCATTATTATCAACCGATTAGCGTAAAGTAAGCGTAAGAATGAGGCGTGTATTCTAGCCAACTTAAGTAAGCCTGTCCAGAGTTTTACAAACTATCTCTGCCGAGAATCGTGTAAATTGAACATTTTACTGAGATACCGGCCAACTAAAATAGGAATCAATATACTCCTAACAGGACGCCGCACATTATATACAGTCGACTATCTCTGTCAAGAATTTAATAAGAAATAGAGCGGATAAATTACGGTAATTTACCTGAATGTATTTTGATTAACGGCCAGGCCAGTCTTAAATAATAAAACATAGACCATACCGTAAGTACCGCAGCCAGGTACATAAGCAGCGTCCCTAAAAAATCAAATAAATACCTATCAAATAACAACATAGGAATCGCCGTCATCTGTGCGGTGGTTTTAATTTTTCCCAGAGAACTGACCGCCATTGATTTAGAGGCGCCAATTTGTGCCATCCATTCGCGCAGAGCAGAAATAGCGATTTCACGTCCGATAATCACAAATGCTATTAACGCATCCAATCGTCCGAGCTGAATCAATACCAGTAATGCTCCAGCTACCATCAGCTTATCGGCTACAGGATCTAGAAATGCACCAAATGCGGATGTTTGGTTCCAGCGTCGCGCCAAAAACCCATCAAACCAATCGGTCACTGCAGCGACGATAAAAATAATCGTCGATGCCAGACCCTGCTCCAATGGCGATAACCAAGAGGGTGGCAAATAAAAAACGCCCACCACCAGCGGAATTAATGCAACGCGTAACCAAGTCAACAATATAGGAATATTCAACGGCATAGTTATCCTGGAATTTACTCAATGTAATTGCTTATATATTTGCTCTGCCAATTGCCGTGAAATGCCTGGAACGGTAATTAAGTCCTCAATGCTGGCATCTATTACGCCTTTTAAGCCACCGAATCGTACCAGTAATTTTTGACGGCGTTTAGCTCCTACCCCTTCTATTTCCTCTAATTGTGAAGATTGTCTCGCTTTAGCACGTTTAGAACGCATTCCAGTGATGGCAAAACGGTGTGCCTCATCACGAATTTGAGCAATTAACATCAGTGCGGCAGATTCTCTACCTAATTCTTGTGCAGTACGTCCATCAACGAAAACTAACGTTTCCAAGCCCACCTTACGTCCTTCGCCTTTTGATACCCCAACAATCAGGCTAATATCTAATCCCAATTCGGTAAATATTTGTCGGGCTACTTCCACTTGGCCTTTACCGCCATCCACTAACACCACATCGGGCATGACTCCATTATTACCGGCCACCTTTTCATAACGTCGTTGGAGCACTTGACGCATGGCGGCATAGTCGTCACCCGGTGTGATGTCGTTAATATTGTAGCGACGGTACTCCGAATTTTGCATTGCATGATGAGCAAACACGACACAGGAAGCTTGCGTTGCTTCGCCTTGAGTGTGGCTGATATCAAAACATTCCACCCGCAGAGTATCCATATCCTCAAGATCTAAGTGAAGTGCCTCAACTAATGCCCGAGTGCGTTTCTGTTGTGAGCCTTGTTCCGTAAGTAACCTTGCAAGCGCTAATTCCGCACCCTTTTGGGCCATTTCTAACCATGTTCTTCGCTGTTCTTGAGGTTGCGTCACCAGATGAATTTTATGTCCACACTGCGCCATTAAAGCTAGCAACAATTCCGGGGCATCGAGCGCACAGTTGGTCACTAGAATAGATGGAATAGGTTGATCTAAGTAATGCTGTGCTAAAAATGCCTGCATTACCTCTTTTTCTAACGCTCCCTCCGTGATATCTTCCGTTATTGCCTCCTCAACATGAGTTGGAAAATAGGCACGATCTCCTAAATGTCTTCCACCGCGTACCATTGCTAAATTAACGCAAGCGCGCCCGCCCTTTATGGATATCGCAATAATATCCAGATCCGCATCATTGCTACTTTCCATTCCCTGCTGATGCAACACCTTGGATAAAGCAGCCATTTGGTTCCGGACCAGAGCGGCTTTCTCAAAAGCGCATTGTCCAGCATATTCCAACATTTTTTGTTCTAATGATTGCATGACTTCACTTTGCCTACCACGTAAAAACTGAACGGCATTGTTCACGTCCTGCGCGTAATCATCTTTACTGATCATCCTTACACAAGGAGCACTGCATCGGTGAATTTGATTTAACAAACAGGGCCGCGTGCGGTTAGCAAACACACTGTCTTCGCAACTGCGAATTTGAAAAACTTTTTGTAGGATCTGTATAGACTCTTTTACTGCCCAAGCACTTGGAAAGGGACCAAAATACTGATTTTTTTTATCGATGGCACCACGGTAATACATCATGCGAGGTACGGCTTGCCCTGTTATTTTTAGATACGGATACGATTTATCATCACGAAACAGAATATTAAAACGGGGCTGCAATGTTTTAATTAAATTGTTTTCAAGAATTAGCGCTTCAGCTTCACTCCGCGTTACAGTAGTTTCTACCCTCGCAATGCGATCCACCATCAGTGCAATTCTCGGACTTGCCACGTTTTTTTGAAAATAGCTACTTACGCGTTTTTTCAAATCACGTGCTTTGCCGACATATAACACGCTCCCGTTAGCGTCAAAATAACGATAAACGCCGGGCAAATTTGGGAGTTTAACCACTGTTTCCAGTAGAACAATACGTTCTTGGGTAGCTTCAGACATAACTAAAAACAAATAAAAGGATGTTGAGCCATTTCTATGCGATCATTTTTTCGATCAGAACAAAAGCTAATGAATAATCGGTCTCGTCACTCAACGAAACCTTGGCTGTCAGCTGCTTACTGTGCATGTATGCCGCTAAAGCGCCATTTGTCATAATACCCGGAAGACCATTGTGATCATTTAAAATTTGAATGGAATGCCAGCTCATCGGCTCGCGCATTCCTATCCCCAGTGCTTTTGAAAATGCTTCTTTGGCTGCGAAGCGATTGCACAGATAATGTAGACCTCGTGCCTCAATATTAATTCGACGATGTTGATATTCCTTTAGTTCTTCAGCACCCAATATTTTTTCAGCAAAGCGCTCGCCGATTCTGGCTAGCGTAGTTGCTATACGATTGGTTTGAACAATATCAGTTCCAATTCCATAAATCACATTACGCTCCAACAATTCTTATCGCTCACTGAGTAGGTTTATCTAGTCGGGCATTTGCTAAAATCGCTTTCATATCCCGTACTGCTTTTTCCCATCCAACAAAAATAGCGTGCGCCACAATGGCATGCCCAATGTTCAATTCCCGAATACCTGCGATACGAGCAATTGCCTGCACATTTGTGTAATGTAGGCCGTGACCGGCATTAACTTGCAGGCCGCGCTGTAATCCTGCCAAAACGCCCTCCTGAAAACGCACTAATTCCGCCTGCTGGTTAGCATGATTTAATGCATCAGCATAGCGGCCAGTATGAATTTCAATTGCGACGGCACTTGTTTCCTTAGCGGCTTCTATTTGCTGCTCATCAGCATCAATAAACAAGCTGACTCTTATTCCCTGCTCTTGAAGTTGCTTAACCGCGGCTTGGACTTGCACGAAATTTTTCACGACATCTAGACCACCTTCGGTAGTCAGTTCAGCACGATTTTCTGGCACTAAACATACATCATGGGGTTTAATCTCACAGGCAAATTCGATCATCTCTGTGGTTACCGCGGTTTCCAGGTTCATTCGGGTGATTATCTGTGAACGAATGACACGCACATCCGCGTCCTTAATATGTCGGCGGTCTTCACGCAAGTGCAAGGTAATTAAATCTGCGCCAGCATGCTCCGCCAGTAGCGCCGCCTGAAGTGGATCGGGATAAGTTGTACCGCGCGCATTTCTTAACGTCGCCACATGGTCAATATTAACGCCCAGCTGTAACGTATGAATAATCATAAATTTTGTAGATCCATTAAAATTTGTCGGGTATGGATGGGAATGCCGTGTAAATGATGTGCAAATAACGATCGCATTAATGACTTACTTTGCATTTGTGTGTTTGGATCGGAATAATCTTCAGCTTGCATATCGAGTAACGTTTTACCGTGTACTTTAATTACGGCTTCATTTTCTTCCACTGGTCGTGTTCCGGCTTCTGGGTCAACGGTATAAAGAACGTCAAAAAAAACGGGAGCGCGCTGTTTGGTGCAATAAGATAAATCATTCACTACTCCCGCCGTTTTGAGTAAACTTAATTCAAATTTACGTAACACAATTGGTGCAGGTTCCGAATGGGCCAATTGATTAATGGTAGCGACATATTCATCAAATAACAGCGGCTGAGGATCATCACGCTGTATTAATTTAATAAGAATTTCATTCAAATAGAAACCACATAACAACGTATTTTTCTCCAACGGATGCATTCCTCCCACCCATTCAGCACCCGTTAAAGTTTGCAACTGCGATTTACCGCTCCACGAAAAGGTTAATGGTTGAAAAGTTTGCAAAACGCCGCGTAATTGTGAATGTGGCCGCTTTGCCCCTTTAGCGAGTAAGGCAACTCGGCCATATTGTCGACTAAACACATCAATAATTAAGCTGGTCTCTTTGTAGGGATAACTATGTAAAACGAAGCCGGGTTGAGAATGCACTCGAAATGGGCGTGCTGCTACCGGGGTATTTCGCAACCGAACATAATTAGACTCAATTGAATCCATCAGTTCTGGTGAATTATGCGGATGCTTATCAGCGACTTCTTTCATGGAATTAGAAGGTGGTATTAGATCAATATATTACTTATTACTACTCCTATAAGCTACTCAAATAAGGTTACTCAAATAAGTTTTCATATAGGCTACTCATAACCATAAGCGCGTAAACCGGCCTCATTATCGGCCCATCCAGATTTAATTTTGATCCAAATTTCTAAGTAAACCGGACCACCGAATAATTTTTCCATGTCCAGCCGGGATTGAGTGGAGATTTCTTTTAAGCGCTCACCTTTTTTGCCAATCAACATGGCTTTATGCCCATCGCGGTCGACTAAAATAGCAATAAAAATTCGTCGCAAATTTCCTTCCTGCTCGAACTTTTCTACCAGCACAGTACTCGTGTAGGGTAATTCATCGCCAACAAAACGAAAAACCTTTTCACGCACAATTTCAGCGGCCAAAAATTTTTCACTTTTATCGGTAATATCATCTGCTCCAAACATAGGCGCATTAACAGGCAGATGTTTTTTTACCTCTATTTCTAAACTATTTAACTGAAAACCTTGCTTAGCTGACACCGGCACAATCGCAGCGAAATTAAATCGACTGGCAACTTGCGCTGCAAATGGCATTAACACTGCTTTATCTTTAATATGATCTGCTTTATTGATTACCAGAATACAGGGTATATTTTTAGGTAAAAGCTCAAGTACCGAAATATCTGCCGGAGAAAACAGTCCAGCTTCAACGACATATAACACCACATCAACTGCGGTAAGCGTGGTAGTTACTGTACGATTTAAAGTGCGATTGAGCGCATTGGAATGCTTAGTTTGAAATCCTGGGGTATCAACATACACAAATTGCGTCTGATTTTTGGTCTGGATACCAGTGATGCGATGTCGGGTAGTCTGCGCTTTACGCGATGTGATACTGACCTTAGCACCAATCAGGGCATTCATTAAAGTTGATTTACCCACGTTTGGCCGACCCACTATGGCTATGTAGCCGCATCGGAAATCGTCTGCAGATAAATTAATGGAAGTAATATCAGTCATGCTTTTTTTTGAAAGGTGGGTTAGTTGCGACGACCTCAGTTGCTGTGGCATTAGCTCGGATGATCCGATGAGGAACTTTTATTTTATTGCAGCGGTCTCTTCTGTCTGTTCAGCAATCCCGGCTAATCTCAATTGACCAGTACGTGGCTTTGATTTTCTTTTTTTTGCTGGAGACTTCACCAACATAGTTAATGCCGCGTCAAATGCCATCTTCGCAGCCTCCTGCTCACCGGCGCGACGACTACGACCTGTGCCACACACCTTAATACTAAGCTTTGGAATAGAGCATTCCACTTCAAATTCTTGATTATGTGCGACCCCATGCGTTGCTGTTACCGTGTACGTTGGTAATGAGATCTTTTTACTTTGCAGATATTCTTGCAATAAAGTTTTAGCATCTTTACCTAAGGTAGCAGGATCCACGGTTTCAATTATGGGCAAATACAAACCCAAGATAACATCTCGGGCCACATCAAAACCACCGTCAAGAAAAATGGCTCCAATTAATGCTTCTAATGTGTCAGCTAGAATAGACGGACGGCGGAATCCTCCTGACTTCAACTCCCCTTCACCTAAGCGCAAAAATTGTGCCAATTCTAAGCGTAACGCAATCTCGTACAATGATTGCTGCTTGACCAGGTTAGCACGCAAACGAGACAAATCGCCCTCATCGATCATGCTATATTTTTGAAACAGCATCGAAGCGACCACGCAATTTAAAACTGAATCACCCAGAAATTCTAATCGTTCATTGTGCAAAATGCTATGGCTACGGTGTGTTAAAGCCTGCTGCAAGAGCGTAACATCGTTAAAAACATGACCAAGTCGATTTTGCAATAACGTATGATTTATCATAGCGCCGGCTTATTCCTATTATTGAAAACTTCCGATACGCGTTAACTTACTAAAATCAAAATTTGTAATAACATTTTGGTTCATCCAAATTCCAAATGCTTTGCCCACGATATTTTCGTCAGGGACAAACCCCCAATAGCGGCTGTCCAGACTATCATCACGATTATCACCCATCATGAAATAATGACCTTTCGGCACGGTGCAGGTAAACCCTTCAATATCATAATTACATAATTCGCTATAAGGGAAGTCGTAGGCTCCTTGTACGTAAGCGGGAGCACGTTCATCATTCAAAATTTGATGCGAGAGGCCCGTCAAGTTTTCTTCGTAACGTTTCACATAAGTAAGTCTTTCCTCATTAAGAAAATCAGGTAATTCTTTATAAGCCAATTCTTGTCCATTGATGGTCAGCCGTTTATTTCGGTAAACGATTTTGTCACCCGGCACCCCAACTATTCTTTTAATATAATCCAGGGACATATCTCTTGGATATTTAAAAACCATTACATCTCCCCGTTTTGGCTCATTAATTTCGATGATCTTTTTATTAATTATGGGTAACCGAATACCATAAGTAAATTTATTTACTAATATGAGATCTCCGATTAATAATGTCGGAAACATGGAGCTTGAAGGGATTTTAAAAGGCTCGTATAAGAAAGAACGTAAGCAAAATACTAATAAAATTACTGGAAAAAAACTGCCGGTATATTCTACCCAAGCCGGTTTTTTCAGCAATGATGACCTTAATTCCTCACGATTACTTCCTTCTAATCTTATTCCGTTTGCGCTCAATGTGGCACGATGCGTATCAAATTCTACCAATGCAGCATCCGCAACCCTTTTTCTCTTTTTAGCCAACATAAAAATATCTATACACCAAATCACGCCGGTAAATATAGTCAAAATAAACAAAATTAGTGCAAAATTACCTAATATTAATTGGAAATTCATCCTTGCTTCCTTAGTTAAACAATTTTTGGTATCAATGGGTCAATCCCATTAGTGTGACAAAAAGTTTGGAACTAATGGGTTAATCCATTAGTGTGATACAGCGTTTTAAAGCTAACAGATGACGAGCTTAAATTATTTATCATCCACTTGTAAAATTGCTAAAAACGCTTCCTGTGGGATTTCAACGGAACCAACCTGCTTCATGCGCTTTTTACCCGCTTTTTGTTTCTCTAATAATTTGCGCTTACGACTAATATCACCGCCATAACATTTTGCCAACACGTTTTTACGTAACGCTTTTACATTTTCTCGCGAAATAATATTAGCACCAATTGCTGCCTGAATAGCAACATCAAACATCTGCCGGGGAATAAGTTCACGCATTTTTGCTGCGACAGCGCGGCCACGATATTGGCTGTTAGCCCGATGTACAATAATCGCTAAGGCATCTACTTTTTCACCGTTGATTAACATATCAACTTTTACTACATCAGCAGGGCGGTATTCCTTAAATTCATAATCCATCGACGCATAGCCCCTTGAGGTGGATTTGAGCCGATCAAAAAAATCTAGCACAATTTCTGCCATTGGCATTTCATACGTCAATTTTACCTGCCGTCCGTGATAACTCATATCTAACTGAATGCCCCGCTTACCAGTACACAAGGTAATAACAGATCCTACATATTCTTGTGGCATATACAGATTAACGGTAACGATAGGCTCGCGAACCTCTTCAATGCGCGATGGATCAGGCATTTTTGATGGGTTATCTACTAGTAAAATCGTACCATCGCCCTGCACTACTTCATAAATAACAGTCGGGGCCGTGGTAATTAAATCCATATCGAATTCGCGCTCCAGCCGTTCCTGCACGATTTCCATATGTAACAAGCCCAAAAACCCACATCGAAAACCAAAACCTAACGCCTGGGAAACTTCCGGCTCATATTGCAAAGCTGCGTCATTCAATTTGAGTTTTTCTAGAGAGTCACGCAACGCTTCATACTGATTAGCTTCTACGGGGAACAAACCAGCAAAGACCTGCGGTTGAACCTCTTTGAATCCCGGCAAAGGCTGTGCTGCAGGCTTTGAAGCTAACGTAACAGTATCGCCCACTTTTGCGGCCTTCAATTCCTTGATGCCCGCAATAACAAACCCTACTTGCCCTGCATTTAATGAGCCGCGCGTTACCGATTTGGGTGTGAATACACCAACGCTTTCAACTAAATGTTGCGAACCATTTGCCATCAGTAAAATTTTATCTTTCGTACGCACCGTGCCGTTCATTACCCGCACTAACATTACTACGCCTACGTAATTATCAAACCAGGAATCAACAATTAATGCTTGTAACGGCGCGTCGACATCTCCTATAGGCGGTGGTACTTTTGCAATGAGGGATTCAATGACATCAATTACACCCATACCTGTTTTGGCTGAACAATGCACGGCCTCCGTGGCATCAATGCCTATTACCTCCTCAATTTCACGAGATGCCTGATCAGGGTCTGCTGACGGAAGATCAATTTTATTTAAAACCGGCACTACCTCTACGCCCAATTCAATCGCTGTATAACAGTTAGCCACTGTTTGCGCTTCCACACCCTGTGAGGCATCCACCACCAACAATGCCCCCTCACACGCAGAAAGTGAACGACTGACTTCGTAGCTAAAGTCAACATGACCGGGAGTATCAATTAAATTAAGATTATAGATTTCTCCATTAAGCGCCTTATAACTTAACGCAGCGGTTTGCGCCTTAATGGTAATGCCCCGTTCCCGTTCAATATCCATCGAATCAAGAACTTGTGCTTCCATTTCGCGCTCAGATAAACCACCGCAAAGTTGGATTATACGGTCAGCCAAGGTCGATTTTCCGTGATCGATATGCGCGATGATTGAGAAATTACGAATGTTATTCATTAAGCCGCTAAAGTGAGTCAGTAGAAACAGAGCGCAAGCCAAAGTCAAACCAAAAGTTTCCCAATGGAAATTACTCATCGAATAAATCGAGCATTTTACCGGATTTCATTCGTTAAACCGAGATTTTCCGTTGGGACTGAGGCAGGTTCGACTCGTTTAAAATTGTTTGACCGCGCTACCTTGGCAATTCGTGAGGAACTTACCCCGACAATTTTTTAGCTAACGTAAGGTAGTTTTCCAAAGTCTCTTTCCTTCTTCAGTAAGATAAACGCGCGTGGCTAAACTCGTATTTGATCGTGTTTCGAGCCGCAATAGGGCTGGGCCTTCAATTAATTCATCATCAGTGGCCAATTGGCTTAGCAGGCGCAAAGCATCTACCAGGGCTAGTCCTGAGTCCTTGGCAATGCGATTAGCGGAGATTCCCGGGGCCCCCCGTATTACTACCATGATCGACTCGACCAGCTTTTTATCGATCAAACGCGGTTCTTTCATGGGAACTCTGCGAGCTCGGGAATTCCGCCTCCAGCCTTAGCCACTTTGGCCAATGAGAGGATTACAGGAATTTCCTTAGAAGCTGGGGTTCTGGCACCACGGGCGAACAGGCCAATCGGAACCAGCGGCGTGGCTTCTGGAAAGTAAGCAGCGGTGCACCCTTCCGGAATATCAAAGGCGACCAGACGAAAACCAAAAACCTCGCGCAACACATCATCTTCCGAACAGGTACGAATATCAACATAATCGCCATCGGCAAAACCTTGTCTGGCGATATCAGTCTTATTGGCGAAGACCACATGGCGCCCCCCAAAAATACCACGGTAGCGGTCATCAAGACCATAGATAGTGGTATTGAATTGGTCATGGGACCGAATGGTCATCAGAGCTAGAACGTGCTTGCCTTCCCGAGCAATAGCCCGCTCAATCGGACCGTCGAGACGGATAGGGTTAACCCTGAACTCCGCCATACCGCTACTGGTCTTCCACACCCGCTTCGCCGCCCAATTGGTTAACCAAAAACCTCCTCTTTGTAGAATGCGATTATTGTAGTCTTTGAAACCATGAAAGATTCCCTCAACACACGCCTCAATCTTGTCACGAATCAGATTATAGTCATCAGACATTGTCAGCCAATCAATATACCGGGAGCCCATAACTGCATGTCCCAATCCGGCAACAATCGCTGGCTCGCTCAAGATCATCGGGCTAATCGGGGGTTGAATACCTGCCGAGCTGTGAACCATGCTCATTGAATCTTCCACCGAAACGAATTGTTCTTTGCCTGCGCGCATATCAATGTCGGTGCGGCCCAGGCAGGGTAAAATTAATCCAACCTGACCAGGATAGCAATGCGAACGGTTAAGTTTGGTAGCGATATGGACGGTAAGCTTCGTCCTGGAGAATGCCTTGAATATACGGGCCGAGTCAGCGCTTGCCCCACCAAAGTTTCCACCCAAGCCTAAAAAGGCTTGAATAGAGCCATCAATAAGCCCCTCGATAACGGCTATCGCATCTTTGCCTACCTTACGTGATAGCTGTAAACCTCCGAAGGCTTTCTCGAGGTTATCTAGCCATATGTCGGCTACTTTAAAAGTGCAACCCATCGTACGGTCACCCTGCACATTTGAATGCCCTCTGATGGGAACCGCACCAGCGCCAGGCTTGCCAATATTGCCCCGCATGAGTAGCAGGTTAATGAGGGTTTCAATAGTGGCCACCGAATCTTCGTGTTGCGTAATGCCCATGCACCAGGTGATCATGGTGGCATTTGATTTAGCATATAGCCCGGCTAATTCGTCAATTTGCTCTTTATTTAGGCCAGATTTAGCTTTTACTGTATCCCAGTCCACAACGCGCAAATCGCTCCGCAGTGTATCAAATCCCAGGGTATGCTCAGTGATAAATTTGTCATCCAGTACCGCTTTACCGTTGTCTTCCCATTCGATCAAGCGCTTCATCACTCCCTTGATCAAAGCAAGGTCCCCTCCAATTTTGACATTATAGACTTTGGCAGCCACCCGACGCCCTTTGTTCATAACCATTTCCGCCACGTCCTTGGGATCGGAAAAGTTTACAAAGCCGCGCTCAGTGAGGGGGTTGATCGCCACAACAGTAGCGCCACGCTTAGCGGCTTCGTGCAGTGCCGCCATCATTCGCGGATGGTTAGTGGCAGGGTTTTGGCCGATCACCATGATCAGTTCAGCTTTTTCAAAATCTTCCAGGGAACACGTCCCCTTGCCAACACCAATCTGCGCTTTCATCGCATAACCCGATGGCTCATGGCAAAGATTGGAGGAATCAGGCAGATTCGGGGAACCATAAGAGCGCGCAAACAATTGCCACAGAAATGCCGCCTCATTAGAGGAACGCCCTGAGGCGTAGAAGGCTGCCTTATCCGGATCGATTAAGCGCAAAGTGGAACCTGCGACCGCAAACGCCCTCTCCCAGCTAATAGGTTCGTAGCGGTCCCGATTCACATTGTAGAGCATGGGCGTAGTAAGCCGGCCTTGATTCTCTAGATCGTAATCGGTCCAGAGACGGAGTTCTGACAGAGTGTGCTCCTCAAAGAAGCTCGGTCCAGCCTCCTTATGCGTCATTTCCCAAGCAATGGCCTTTTGGCCTTGCTCGCAACTATCTGGCCCAAAACTTCCGTCGTTCTTATCGGGAAATGCGCAGCCCGGGCAATCAAAGCCGCCTGGCTTGTTGGCCTGAGAAAATGAAGGGACTACCTTGAAGGTAATACCTTGCTTGTGAAAAGTCATCACTGAGGACCTAACCGCGCCACGTCCCCCTGCTGGCGATCTGTATTCCTTAATGACAGCTTCCGGTCTGGTGAGCAGTTCTTTGGCCTTCATCTCATTTTCTTTTCTGGATCTATTGCGATTACGAAAAATAGCTTTTAATGCGTCGTAATTAACCCTGTCCATATCTAAACAAATCTCTATGCCGGCTTATGAATATCCTTCATCTATAATCCGTAATTGGATTCTACAGCACCATTTTAGTAAAGGCGTGATAGAACTCAAGAGATTAATTAGAATCGAATAGTTATAAAATCTTGCAAAAATTGCCGGTGATGTTACCCCGGCACTAGACGGTTATATTGCAGATACAAATAAAAATGTTTTTTAGGAGGATTTGCTTCAGTCGTTTTAAGAAATGGAATTGGCAGCTTTTTAGATCCCCATGCGCGCCAAAATATTGCTTAATTCACGCAATCCTAATTCCAAATGCGGATTTTGTGCGGCAAATTTTGCCGACAACGCCAGAGTGCGATCTCCCAAGTTACTCAGTGCATCTTCTTCCGGACGCTCTTTATTGAGTAACTCCTGAATATCCTCGTTCAAGGTCGATAATAAATCAGATAACTCTGCATCTACTTGGTCAGTGCTTTTTATGCTTTCATGTAATTTCTTTAGCGATTGCTTAAGTTGCTCAGTACTCATGATGATACTTTCTAAAAAATGTAATGACAATTTATGATAATAAAGCACAAATTAATGTCTGATCAGGGTTTATCCTGAATCAAGATCCTAAAAGCTTCGCAGGCCGCTATCTGGCCGAAGATATTTTTTTATTCTTGTATCTTTAATAGCTGTATATCAAAACTACCGCTTCTGCGGCGATACCTTCTTCCCGTCCCAAGAATCCCAATTTTTCATTGGTCTTCGCTTTGATATTTATACGCTCAGTAGCCACGTGCAAATCATCGGCAATATGTTGAATCATCGTTGAAATATGGGGTGCCATTCTCGGTGCCTGAGCAATAATGGTGGCATCTAAGTTTCCTACTGCAAAACCGGCTGCATGAACACGTTTAACGGCCTCACGCAATAATATTCGCGAATCTGCGTTAGAAAAGTGTGGGTCAGTATCGGGAAAATGGCGACCAATATCACCCAAACCCGCAGCGCCGAACAACGCATCCGTAATAGCATGTAGTAAAACATCAGCATCGGAATGACCTACCAGACCAGTTCGATGGGGAATGGTTACTCCGCCGATAATAAGTTTTCTATTTTCAACCAAAGCATGACAATCATAGCCTTGACCAATACGAAAACCAGGAAGAGAATTGTTCATTTTTATAAATTAAATTCTAGTAATGTTAAAAACAAACGCCATAAGGTCGAACTTTCATTTTTTTCTCAATAGACTTCAGGGAGATCGGCTGACTTTAAAAAGAGCTCAATCAGCGCTAAATCTTCTGGGCGGGTAATTTTAGTATTGCTCCAATGACCCTCAACTAATTGAGGATTCATTCCCGCTATTTCCATCGCATTAGCTTCATCTGTAATTTTCTGATCGCTATTGCTTGCATTCGTAATTGCAGTGAGTAATGGGGCGTGTCGAAACATTTGTGGAGTCTGCGCTAACCATAAACCGTCGCGAGAAAGTGTTGTCACTTTCTTGCCATCCGCTCGCATTTTAACGGTATCCGTCACCGATAACGCCAATATTCCGCCGACTTCTCCAAGACCAACTGCGCTAATTAAACGACTAATAAGGTCAGGAGTTAACCCTGGCCGGGCTGCATCGTGCACTAACACCCAATCAACCGGGTCTACTCGATCTTGTACCGCTATCAAACCGTTCTGAACTGATTCCGAACGAATTTTTCCACCACAATATAAAACGGTTAAACGTGGGTCGATTTGTAGCTCCTGAGCTACATAAGCATCATCCTTACTTACCACTACAAAAACATGCGTGATCTGACGATGCTGCAAGAATGCGGTCACGCTATGCTGTAACAGACTTTTACCCGCGATGTGAAGGTATTGTTTAGGACAGTCCGCCATCATCCTTAAGCCAATACCGGCGGCTGGGATTAGAGCGAAATAACGAGGATTGGCTGGAGAATTCAAAGGAATTAGGCGAGT
Organism: Solimicrobium sp.; assembly: GCA_021155915.1. Classification (GTDB taxonomy): domain Bacteria; phylum Pseudomonadota; class Gammaproteobacteria; order Burkholderiales; family Burkholderiaceae_D; genus Solimicrobium. The sequence goes on from JAJNBE010000004.1 coordinate 50,174, forward strand.
AAAACAGCAAAAATCAAACAGGCAATTTAAACAGCAGCCTAAACAAGCAAATTAAGAGTGCTTGTCTGTTGGTTTATAATAGCGCTCCATTGTAAGGTCAAAGTCACTGTAAATATAGGTGAATTTATGCTGAGGCGGCTTTAGCTCAACCTAACATTGTCATACGTTTCTTACTTTATAACCATTCTCCCCCAGTCTTTCGCCTTAAGGGGATAAGGGAGAATAAACAAAACTTTTATATCCCTGTCAATTCATGCCATTTGATCTACTCAAGCCACCTAAGCCGCCAAAACAAGGCCAGCCACTTAAGCTTCCCATGCTACACGGCTCTGCAGATTCTTATGTGTTAAGCCAAACTGCTGCTGTACTTAAATCCCAACAACGACTCTTCACCATTTTCGTAGCCGATGCAACGGATGCGCAACGCTTGCAGTCTGAGATCAGCTGGTTTGGGACTGAGGCTCAATTGCGCTGTCATGTGTTGCCGGATTGGGAAACCTTACCTTACGATGCATTTTCACCACATCAAGACTTAGTATCTGAACGTCTGGCTACGCTATATGAAGTGCAACATGGCCAATCCGATGTATTAATCGTACCCGTTTCTACTGCGCTGTTACGCATGGCACCGCCATCATTTTTGGCTGCATATACGTTTTTTTTTAAGCAAGGTGCAACGCTAAACGAAGCACAGCTCAAGTCGCAACTTACCTTAGCCGGTTATAGCCACGTAAGCCAGGTAATGTCCCCAGGCGAATATGCTGTCCGTGGGGGTTTAATCGATTTGTTTCCCATGGGTTCATCTATGCCCTATCGATTAGATTTATTTGGTGACACAATCGAAACCATACGTACGTTCGACGCTGACACTCAACGCACTATTTATCCGGTCCCAGAAGTACGTCTCTTGCCAGGGCGTGAATTTCCAATGGATGATGAAGCACGCACCGCATTTCGCAAACGGTGGCGTGAAGAATTTGAAGGTGACCCATCCCGCACACGTATCTATAAAGACATGGGAAGCGGTATCGCATCTGCTGGCATTGAATATTATTTGCCGCTTTTTTTTGAACATACCGCCACCTTATTTGATTACCTGCCCGATTCAAGTTGCCTTTGCATGGTAGGCGAGATTGACACAGCGATTAAACGATTTTGGTCAGACACTCAGTCACGCTATGCATTTTTGAAATCCGATAGAGAGCGCCCGGTTTTAGCACCAGAAAATCTCTTCTTACGAGATGAAGATTTTTTTACATTGGCGAAATCATATGGGCGATACATTCTCAAATATGCAACAGCCCATACCGATCCGGCCTCCGCTGATAAGACATTAATTGATGAAACATTATATTTAGTATCCCAGCCACTTCCCGACATTGCCGTTAATCGTCGACTAGATGATCCGCTTACCAACCTCCGATCTTACTTATTACAAACGAGCCAACGTGTCTTAATTTGTGCCGAATCCAATGGACGCCGGGAGACTCTTCTGCAGTATTTTAACGAATACAATCTACATCCGTCTATTTGTGAGAACTTTTCTGACTTTACTACTAGTAACGCTTCCTTCATGCTGGGTGTAGCACCACTTTATTCCGGATTCGCTCTAAATCATGGGCTTAGCTTCATCACAGAAACGGAGCTGTATGCCAACGTTGTTCGCCAATCGTCGAGATATAAAAAGCAAGAAGGCGTAACGCAGGTTGAGGCGATGGTACGTGATTTATCGGAACTCAAAATAGGTGACCCGGTTGTGCATGTGAACTATGGCATTGGCCGTTACCACGGTTTGATCGCCATGGATTTAGGTGACGGTGAAACCGAATTTCTTCATCTGGAATACGCCAAGGAAACTAAACTTTACGTTCCGGTTGCACAGTTACACGTGATATCACGGTATTCTGGCGCGTCGCCCGATGCGGCCCCATTGCATATGTTGGGCTCAGGAGCTTGGGAAAAAGCAAAACACAAAGCTGCCCGACAATGTCACGACACAGCAGCCGAATTACTCAATCTCTACGCCCGCAGAGCTACACGCCAGGGACATGCCTTTGAATATTCTTCTCATGATTACCTTGCGTTTGCAGAGAGTTTCGGTTTTGAAGAGACCGCGGATCAAGCTGCAGCAATTAATGCGGTAGTAAAGGACATGACTTCCGGAAAACCGATGGACCGTTTAATTTGCGGTGACGTAGGATTTGGTAAAACCGAAGTCGCATTACGGGCCGCGTTTATTGCTGTAATGGGTGGAAAGCAAGTAGCTATTCTGGCTCCCACTACTTTGTTAGCCGAGCAACATGCTCAAACGTTTGCGGATCGTTTTGCTGATTGGCCAGTAAAAATTGCTGAACTATCACGCTTCAGAAGTAGCAAAGAAATCACCGCAGCTATAAAAGGAATGGATGACGGCACGGTAGATATTGTGATTGGCACGCACAAACTTCTATCGAATGATATTCGATTTAGCCGACTAGGCTTAGTTATCATTGATGAAGAACACCGATTCGGTGTGCGCCAAAAGGAAATACTTAAAGCGTTGCGTGCCGAAGTAGATGTATTAACGTTGACGGCGACTCCTATACCTCGCACATTAGGCATGGCTCTGGAAGGCTTGCGCGATTTTTCTATCATCGCTACCGCCCCTCAAAAGCGTTTAGCTATTAAGACCTTTGTACGTAGTGAAGATGAATCCGTTGTGCGCGAGGCTTGTTTACGAGAATTGAAGCGCGGTGGACAAGTATATTTTTTACATAATGAAGTAGAAACGATTCAAAACCGCAAAGCCATGTTGGAAAAATTACTACCCGAAGCACGCATTGCGGTAGCGCACGGACAAATGCATGAGCGCGATCTTGAAAAAGTCATGCGTGATTTTGTCGCGCAACGCCACAATATTTTACTGTGCACTACAATCATCGAAACCGGTATTGATGTTCCCACCGCCAACACCATTATCATGCACCGTGCGGATAAGTTTGGCCTCGCGCAATTGCATCAATTACGAGGCCGTGTGGGTCGTTCGCATCATCAAGCATATGCCTATCTGTTGGTAAGTGATATTCAGGGATTAAGTAAGCTAGCACAACGGCGCCTGGACGCTATCGTACAAATGGATGAATTGGGTAGTGGCTTCTATCTGGCGATGCACGATTTAGAAATTCGAGGCGCCGGGGAAGTATTGGGAGAGGACCAATCAGGCGAAATGATCGAGATTGGATTTCAACTGTATTCTGAAATGTTACACGAAGCGGTACGGTGTTTAAAAGAAGGTAAAGAGCCTGATTTGGCTGCCCCATTGGCGACCACAACAGAAATTAATTTGCATACACCCGCCTTGCTACCTAATGATTATTGCGGAGATGTACATGAACGACTATCTTTGTATAAACGCCTATCGAACACTAACAGTTTTGAGGCAATTGATAAATTACACGAAGAATTAATTGATCGCTTTGGGAAGTTACCAGAACCAGCCAACGCGTTAATTGAAACGCATCGACTGCGTGTGTTAGCAAAGTCAGTTGGAATTTTCAAAATTGATGCACATGCTGACGCGGCAGTATTACAGTTTATTGAAAAACCACCCATTGACCCATTACGCATCATTGAATTAATTCAAAAAAATCGCCATATCAAGCTGCATGGTCAAGATAAGTTACGCATTACGGCCAACATGCCAGATTTATCAATGCGAGTTGCTCAAGTTAAAGCAACAATTCGGGCGCTGAATTAATAATGAATCTTATTTTACAAAGCGATATTGCAGATATGGCCGTTTTGCGGCATTTAGCAAGTCTCGTTGTACCAAAACAAATTATTGAACTTTCCCCCTGTTGCGTTCACTGTGTTGGCATAGCGTTCACTAAAGACCTCGCAATTAACCAAACACAGTTCGATCAGTTAGCTTATCAGGAACAAGTGGATATTTACTGGAGTGAATCTGAAAGAAAACTAACCGATTTCAAGTTGTTAGTAATGGATATGGATTCCACGTTAATTACCATCGAATGTATTGATGAAATCGCCGACATGCAAGGGTTAAAGTCGGAAGTTTCAGTGATTACCGAAGCGGCGATGCGCGGCGAAATAGCTTTTGCAGAAAGTTTAACGCGTCGTGTGGCCCTATTAAAAGGTTTGCCCGCCGCAGCATTACAACGTGTTTATGATGAGCGAGTGAGATTATCGTCAGGTGCTGAAAAACTTTTACATGCGGTACAATCCGCAGGCCTTAAAACCTTGCTGGTTTCGGGCGGATTTACTTATTTCACAGATCGTCTTAAAGCGAGATTAAGTTTAGATTACGGTCATTCAAATCAGCTAGAAGTCATTGACGAAAAATTGACCGGCAGTGTAGTGGGTAACATTGTCGATGCAGAGGAAAAATGCCGGACTGTAAAACATATCTGCGCAAAATTAGCTATTCCTCCTGCCCAGGCTATTATCATTGGTGACGGTGCGAATGATTTAGCCATGATGAAAATAGCAGGATTATCAGTAGCGTTTCGCGCAAAACCGCTGGTGCGAATTAAAGCTGACGTCGCACTCAATTTTACTGGGTTAGATGGGTTATTAAATTTGCTTTGACTAACAATAATTCTTATTTATAAACTTTGATGCCTAGCTTTGAACTTGAAGCCGTGAGTGGCAGAAGCATTCACAAGCATCTAGATTTATAATTTAACGAAGCTAAACCATTTCATTTCTTTCGATTAATCTTTTAAGGAGTACTCATGTCTCAAGAATTAACCTTTGATAGCAAATTGGAATCCATCAAGAATTTTGCGTGGTGGTTCTATATTTTCCATGCATTCAGTATGTTATTTACGCTTGGTGCTCTCTCTTTTATTCCGGTGTTTTTGAGTTACATCAAACGTAGAGACGCAGTTGGGACGTTTGTTTATAGTCATCATAATTGGCAAATCTCATCGTTCTGGATTTATCTAGCCTGCGTGCTCATTGGTTGGTTGCTTTTCATTACTCTATTGGGCATTCCCCTCGCATTCGTGCTCTGGACAGGTGCCTGGTTATGGAAAGCCTATCGGTTAATCATAGGCATCATTGCATT
>JAJNBE010000124.1 GCA_021155915.1 Solimicrobium sp.
AATGACACGTACAACACAACACGGGGAAGGGGAAGGAACATTATCCTAGATGTTGAGCAGAGTGACTATTGGGGATATCCACAAGTAGCTCGTCTTAGCTATCTGAAAATTTGCTGCGTATGTTGGCGAAAAATAGTGCTAAAAACAGGCCGGAACTGAATACGCTGTAGAGGCTGCGTTGGTTTTAATAAATTAGCATTCAGGATCAGAAAATTTTAATACCTGATTCTGATAACTTTAAGCGGGTACCGAGGACTTAATTTTCCTATCCATTAGTTGCCTTCACTACAAGGGATGGTAAGCAAGTGATAATGAGCAGAATCTCGCCGCTAATTTAAAGAATTATTCCTGAAAAAATTCGCGATTTACCCTCCTAAATAGCCAAGCGAGATAACCTAATCCATCGGCTGTACAATGCAGAACCTTCACCAGGAAGGCGGTTTTGTTTTGTTGGCAATGGCCTTAAAGTCTGACTGCTGTTGCGCATGCCTTAACATGGCTCCGGAAACCATTGCACTGCAGCTAAAAACGACGTTTTTATTATTGTCTATGCCGCCGAGCATCTTCTGGACTAAGTTCTTGAAATTTTCTTCTGCCGTCTCTTCCACGCTAGCAAATACGCTCGGATCTAGCTCGTAGGTCTTTATCATCAAAGCCGCTGCATAAGCTCGTAATGCTTGCGGCGACTCGTTTTCTCTGCCAAAAATATAGGAGGAAGAATACTTAGCGAATACGGCCGCCAGGCAAAAAAGCGTTTGCGCTTTTATTAAATTACTTGCCGTGGATAAATCATAGACTCGGATAAGGTCAGCATAATGATTTTCCGATAGGTTCACAGGTTCTAAGTAGGTGTTCATCTTTAGTGGATGTGCTACCAGCAGAGGGCTGAAGATTGCGGTGAGCGTTAGCTGATCCTGAACATCACATAATTTGGTCGGAAACTGGGGCGAGCTTATCGCTTGTAAAAATAAAGAAGTGTAATCTTTGCTCAGGTAGTTGGCATCGTTATTTTCGTTGTCATATTTTAGATTAATGCTCGTCAGAAGGTGGATAAATGCAGCGCTGTTTACCTTAAATTGATAAGCGTTCACAAATAGGGAAAACATGCTGACTATTTCTGGAAGCGATTGCTCTACCGGCGGTATCAACGCGAGTTTAGGCTTTCCTTGCGCATAACAAAGAGCGTCATAGCTGCACTCCGTATTGCTGCTGCCAAAATGCTGCATGGCTTGTAACTGGGCGCGATCCAGAATAAGGGCATGGTTGGTATCTACCCCTTCCTTAAAGAAAGCAAAGCAGGCGCCAGCCGACAACTCTTCTCCGGTCTTTATATGCTTGTCCAAGCCATCAATTAAGCGAATATCCCCACCAGTCACATCCTCTATTAGTTCCTTAACGCCTACAAGCTGTGGCAGATTTAAATACTGTAAGAAGAGCTCCTGCGCCAATTTTTGAATATCGGACTGTCTATTTTTTTCGGTACATAGCATCATTAGTTGTACAAAGAAGTTATTTTTTTCCATCATAAATTGTGCTTGCTGTCCTTCTGATTGCACTACCTCTAATAACAGCCTTAGCTCGGGTTCTCCATAGACCTTAAGCTCGGAGTTACAGGCTTGCGTTATCCGGGCAGGTAACAGGTCACCTTTAATGAAAGAGCGGATAAGTGGATCGTTGAGATAAAAGGGAGAGGTGGCAAAAATATCCATCAATGATTCGACAAGATCCGATAGTTCTTGCTCCTCGACTACTTGCTTTAGATAATCGATATTCTGGTGCATCAGATCCAGTCTTACTATTTTCCCTTCCTTGTTCAAATACTGTTCACCTATATTATTGAATACCGTCAACAGGCTGCCCTCTTCGGGGTTAGCCAGGTGATCGAACAATATGTCCAGGTCGTAATTGAAGGAAAGGGTGATTGAGGCACCTTGTAAATTGGTAGTCGAATTGAACTCGGCACCGTGGAACTCTGCAGAACTCAAGGTCGCGTCAGTAAAATTCGTACCCTGCAGATTTGCCTTAAGAAAATTCGCCTGGGCTATTTCTGTACCTGATAAATTCGCCCCGCTCAGATTTGCCTCGGTGAGACTTACCCCACTCAGAGTTGCCCAGCGCATATCTGTTTTATGTAGATTAGCCTTCGTCAGGCCAATGTGTGACAACTTTGCTTCCCTCAGGTTTGCTCCGCTCAAATTCGCCCTATCCATGCTTATCCAGCTCAGGTTTGATCGGCTCAGATTTGCCCCGCTCAAATTTGCACCTTGCAATATGGCCGCACTCAGATCCAAGCCGCTCAGATCCAAACCCGCCAAATTCCATAGTTTATCTTCGCCGGGGGCCAAACCTTTCTGGAAAAGTTGGCCAAGAGACATTAGTTGTATTCCGATTCCAGTTTCGCCCTTATTCCTCAGATAAAGACAACCTGCTTTCGCAATAATTTGAAAATCGCTTGCTTCAGTGAGGGCCAGCGGATACACCACTATTTCCTTCTGTCTATTGGCGTCTGCTCGAAAAGCCCCGATAATGTCGGGAATTTTTTCTTGCAGCCCTCTTACAATCTGCTGAACTGTGCGAAGGTCCTCATTATTCAAGATTGCAAGCTGATAAATATCAGTATGGCGAAAAATGTTATCTTCAAACCAGCTGGGATGTCCTTCTAATTTGCTTTGGCACCAACGTGTCACCTGGTCCGCTTCCATACTACAGAGATGACATAGTCCGTTGAGAATGGGGAGGCGCAACGTTGCCTTCGTCAATTTGGCTTCCATTACAAACGCGTCATCTATTTTTATCCCCTTTAGGTTTACTGGGGGGTAAACCATCGTCTCACTCAGATTTGCTCTGCTAAGATTGGTATTTATAAGTGTAGCACCAGCTAATTGCGCATTTTTTAAATTCGCGCCTATCAGGCTAGTACCATTCAGATTCGCGTCGCTTAAATCTGTACCTTCTAAATTGGCAAAGTCCAAATTGATACCGCTTAGATCGAAGCTCCTTAAATTTAAATTCGACAGATTCCATAGAGGCGTCCAAGAAGCCTTAAATTTAGTTAAAAACTGGGAAAAAGTCGTGAGCAACGTAGCATTACCTTGTGAATCTTTTCGATAAAGGGAACCGAATTTTGCGACGATATGATAGTTACTATCCTGAGCCGACCCAGGTTGATACACAAACACTTCCATACCCGGGACGAGGTTCTTTCCAAGTGCTCCTAAAATATTTGGGACGTTATTCCTAACTGCTGCAAGACTATTTTGTACCTCTACTAATCCGTCAGTACTTAGCAGTAGTACCCAATTCATACTCGCATATGCAATGGAATGTATCTGTTGAATCTCCGAGTCAGGCAATCGGCGCTCACGTCGTTGTTCGCATAAGTTATAAATGCTATCAATTCCAAAATAGTTAACGCTGCTGAACACGGCGTCGATAATCTCAGGGGTTACAGGGCCTCCTGGCGAAACTGTCGTAGCGATGGCATTGGTTTGAATATAGGCGGAACCATTGGAAAAAGGATAGGGACGAATCATCAGCGCTTTACAAATGAAGAGCGTTATAAGGAAACGGACCCCTTCAACATGGGTAATGCGAAGCAATATTATCTTAGATGTTGAGAAAGGTTACTATTAGGGATATCCCCAAGTGACTTGGGCCCGTCACTTAAAATGTGCTGAGCATATCGTTTTCAATCAGCAGACGAATTGAGGCGCTACCTGGCGCGTAGTCCGCTTTAATGCCGCTTAGAGATGTTAATACGAGCAAAATACGGCAATTCGCAGTGGTTGGATTCCTCATGCACTAGAAGTTCAGCCAGGTGGCTGTGCTTGGTGCACCTTGGCTTTGGTTCACACGCTACGGTTGGGGGGAGCACTCTTATTTAAGAATTCGTATTCACTCTTATCTAAGAATTCGTATTGTTCAGAGCTCTTTATCGACCAGACCTTGCACAAAGTATAAAAAGAATAATGAATTTGTCAGTTAATTAGAGACGAAACACCTGCTGATTTACTCGGTAAATAAAGAACAGCCGATTCTATTTATTAGTTGCTAATTCCTAATAACTTTAAACTAGCCCGTCCGAGATCAATACGTTTTTTAAGCCGCTCAGCAATATCTAACATATCTTCTTTTTCATCTACATTGAGGGCAAAAGAATAAATGTCATCACCTTTATTAACCCAGCCTACCCACCAACCGATGTTTCCCGAGCCAGTCTTAAAGTGCAATGTCCAGCTCTCGCTTTGTTCTTGCACGGTTATTTCTTGAACCGTTTTTTGCACATCGGCGGGAAAGGGTAAAGTTCCTTGCGCTAATTTTGCTAAAAATTGTGCTTGCTCAATTGCGCTGATTTTTAAAGGGCCCTTCAACCAGAAATTATCCACGATGTTTCCAATATTAGCGTTGCCATAGTTCAGCTGTTTTATCGCAGTTTCCATGCGATCGTGCCCAATTCGACGGGCTAATTCTTGATAAACCGGCAGGTTAGATACTTTAATCGCTTCACGCAATCCCATAGATTTTTCCCACGATTTCATCCAACGCGGTTTGCCATCATACGGGAATACGTCATCTACATTTTTCACCACACCGATAGATAATCCAATCAAACTATTTGGAATTTTAAAAGTCGAGAACGGAATAAATCGAGTTTTTGCGCGCAGGGCGTTATGGCCAATGAATCTGTCGTTTTTTATGTCATACAAGACAAATGTGCCTTTTAATTTGGCGTTAGTGAATAACGCACTGATCGCTCTATTTTCCTGCCATTGAATATCCTTCGTTGCATTTGCTGTGCTAAAAATCGCGAACGTAATTATTCCTAAAATGAAATTGGTGTGGAATGTCATGGGGCTATATTTTTCAAAACACAATGGAATGGACGCCCTCTCTCAAAACGGTATTGAAGTACTAGGATAGAAAGATATTATTTACCTTCTAACTAACTGAAAGGGGTGTCCACTATGAAGATTACTACGATTGGAATTGATTTGGCAAAGCATGTTTTTCAACTTCATGGAGTAGATGAAACAGGTAAAACTGTTCTTAAAAAACAGGTTAAAAGAGACCAAACGGGAGATTTTTTTTGCGAATTTACATCCGTGTTTGATTGGTATGGAGGCGTGGGGTAGCGCGCATTATTGGGCACGCGAGTTGCAACAATTGCGTCACACCGTGCGCTTAATGGCACCGCAATTTGTTAAGCCGTATGTAAAAACGAATAAGCATGATGCCGCAGATGCGCAAGCAATTTGTGAAGCAGTAACAAGGCCGACGATGCGCTTTGTGCCAGTTAAGAATGCGGAACAACAGGCCGTTCTTGCTTTACACCGGGTGCGGCAAGGCTTAGTTAAAGCCCGTACAGCTCAAGCGAATCAGTTGCGAGGACTGTTGAGTGAATTTGGGCTAATTATTCCTCAAGGCATTAGACATATTATCAAACGTGTACCGATTTTACTGAATGAAATGATGGATGAATTGCCCGGCGCATTTCACCAACTTGTTGAGCACATGTTGCCTCATTTCAGAGAGTTGGATGGGAAAGTCAATGAATTAGAAGCACAAATCCGTGCCTGGCATCATACCAACCCTCTGAGCCGCAAACTTGAAAAGATGCCCGATATCGGTCCTATCACAGCGAGTGCATTGGTTGCCTCTGTGTTATCAATAATGAGGCGCTAATCTGAAAAAAGTACGTGGTTGATTGAAACAATAGTGAAGTGTTTATTGCAATAAAAACTATTTAACGAATAGAAGAAAAAGAGCAAGTGCAACCCACACTAGTTTTATTTTATGTTTCTTTAATGCTAAGCATTGTGTAAAATGAATCAGACTGTTTTTTTCATAAAATATCCTGCTTTACACAGCGCAGACCTCGCGCCAACCGCTCTTCAGATATGACCTAATTAATTTAGAGGACCTACGATGATACCACTCTCCACAGGACGAATTATCCGAGCAAGCACTACGCATGAGGAAGGCCTTATTAAAAAAGAACAAGTGCGGAACTCGCTTAAGTATGCGGCAGATGCGCCCCTCTCTACCGAAGTCAAGATAGCCATGGTGGTGGCAGGCTTGGCCACTTTTGGGATTGGTGCACTGTTGATTCTGGGGATTCGGGAAGTCTACTTACTTTGCAAAGCGGAGGAAAAACAAAAAGAACAGGCTGAACTGGTCTGCAAAATAATTTATTGGGAAATTAAAACCGACGTTAATGGTCACTCAAGCATTACCGTTCAATTAAGTACGGGTAATAAAGTCGTTTGTACAGAAAGGCCAGGCGGCCTTTTTATAAGTACCAACGGAGGAGAGGAACTGAGACACCCCACCTTAGATAAGATTAAAGACTTACAGGATTTTTTTAAAGAGGACATGAAGAAAAACATAGACCTTTACAAGTACCTACGGAGGAGAGGAACTGAGATACCCTACCTTAGATAAGATTAAAGACTTACAGAATTTTTTTAAAGAAGACATTAAAAAAACATAGATTTTTACGTTAAGAAAAATTCCGATAATCTTCTTATCGCTTTTTTCGATGGCGTGGCAAACCCTGAACAGAATGTGCAACCGGATATTCGAGAGTTTGATACATTGTCTGGCTCAATAGGCGCATTGGATCAGTCTACCAGCCTTCAAAATTTTCAAGAGAGAATTGATCGATTAGAAGAGGATATTGAAAAAATGTACTAAATTTAACCTAGAAAAAGCGGTTGGAACGGCTTGCCATAGGCTCGAGTGTACCTTGCAATTTCTTTCTTTATATAAAGAAAAATTAAGCAGACCTATGCTATTGGATAGGCAAAGAAAAAATGATATTCCCTGATTGGTGTTCTATTTTTGAGTATTAAATGCCGCAAATTTTTGCTTCTTTTGTCGCCCTGGCCGTTGAGCAGATAGTAGGTCTCTTGCATGGGATCGATCTACTGCCGTTGATGAAAAAATAGTTTTATCGCCACTGTGTTACCTAAAAAAAACTGGCTAAGAATTGAACAGATAAAAACGTAACAATGTTATATCAGTCACCATACCGTTTCCCGGCTTTTCTACTTAAAATGTCCCCCTTGTACTTTTGTACATCCATTCATACTTATCACTCAACCCATTGAACCGGATATCCAGATTTTTGATATTGGGTAGCCTAACGATCCTGTCGGTGGTGGCATCCG
>JAJNBE010000073.1 GCA_021155915.1 Solimicrobium sp.
ATATCTTAAGAAACGACCGTTTTCTTCAAAATATTCTTATCCTATTGGATAACGAATACGAAGTTTGGGGTAAATGGGATATAGATTTCTTTACCGGAAACGCACGGGTGTGTAATTGCTTTCACCATCTAGCCGGTTGGAAGAGAAGCGTGCTGGAGAGATCTCATATTGATCCGAAAATTCCCCAGCGTATTGTCGGTAGTGGTTATCTCGACTCCAACATAGCAAACATAATATCCAATATTTTATCTCGAGGCGTGTTTGAGCCAATCGAAAAAACCACATCAAAACTTATCTATTTATTAAAAGCTGCTAAAAATGATAGGGCAATATTAGATTTGAAAGGTCTCTATCTTCAGGGAATTAACTTCCACAAGGCTGATCTGCGTAGAGCTGATTTGCGGGAAACGCATTTGGAAGCCGAAAGCTCGGAGGGGGCTGACTTTCGAGGAGCTAAGTCCGATAATCCCAAAATTTTATGTTTGATAGCGGAACAAGAAAATATCGAAAAATTTACATTGTTATTAGAAGCCCAGCAAAGTATGGGATCTGTCTTTAACGGCGATACCTTTCCCCGAGAATTAATCTGGGGAATAGGAAAAAGGTTATAAAGAATGACTACCTGAAAAAAGAACAGCTACTTCGATTTTTTTGGTGTATCCAGAATTTGTATAAACACTTCATCTTTTTTTAGCATACCTAACTCTAATCGGGCACGTTCTTCAACGGCATCGGTACCCTCTCTCAGATCCTTTACCTCGGATTCTAATTTGGCATTACGTGCTTTAAGTTCCTGGATTTTACCGTGAGCAATGTCGACCTGATGCTCCATATCCCAGACACGTAGCCACCCTCCCTTGCCGAGCCAGAGCGGATACTGAATTAGCACCAAAAGAAAGGCGAGAGTGATGGCGATGAAACGCATGGGGGCGTTGTTCTCTGCGGGCGCGATTAACGCAAGTTATAAAAAGCATTCCGGCCCGAGTAATTGGCGATATCACCCAAGTCTTCTTCAATACGCAGCAACTGATTATATTTAGCCATACGATCTGAACGTGACATAGAACCAGTTTTGATTTGCAACGCATTAGTCCCTACCGCAATATCAGCAATAGTGCTGTCTTCGGTCTCACCGGAACGGTGTGAAATAACGGCAGTATATCCGGCTCGTTTGGCCATCTCAATCGCAGCAAAAGTTTCGGTCAGGGTACCTATTTGATTAATTTTAATTAGGATTGAATTAGCAATATTCTTCTGAATTCCTTCTTTTAAAATTTTAGTGTTAGTAACAAATAAATCGTCTCCGACCAACTGAATTTTTTTACCTAACACTTCAGTCAAGGTAGCCCAACCTTCCCAGTCTCCTTCCGCCATCGCATCTTCAATAGAAATAATGGGATATTTATCGCACCAGGTAGCTAATAAATTAGTGAAATCACTAGAGGATAATACCAGGCCCTCGCCTTCTAAATGATATTTACCCTCTTTATAAAATTCACTGGCTGCACAATCTAAACCTAACGCGATTTGCGTGCCCGGAACATAGCCAGCCGAATCAATCGCCTGAATGATCAATTTAATTGCTTCTTCATGATTAGCAACGGATGGAGCAAAGCCGCCTTCGTCGCCCACCGCGGTGGTTAAGCCTTTATCGTGAAGAATTTTTTTTAGATGATGGAATACTTCCGCACCGTATCGAATGGCTTCTTTAAAGCTAGGAGCGCCAATCGGAATGATCATGAATTCTTGAATATCTAAATTATTATCCGCATGTGCACCACCGTTAATTACATTCATCATCGGCACAGGTAACTGCATAGGACCGGATCCACCGAAATAGCGGTACAGCGGCAAACCAGACTCTTCCGCTGCTGCTTTGGCTACTGCCATCGACACCGCTAATATCGCATTAGCACCAAGACGGCTTTTGTTTTCAGTACCATCCAATTCAATCAGCGTACGATCTAGAAATGCCTGTTCATTAGCATCTAGGCCCATAATGGCTTCCGCTATTTCGGTATTAATATTCTCGCAGGCTTGTAAAACTCCTTTACCCATAAAGCGCGATGTATCGCCATCACGTAACTCCATCGCTTCCCTCGAACCTGTGGAAGCGCCGGAGGGTACCGAAGCGCGCCCCATGACGCCCGATTCCAGCAGCACATCACACTCCACAGTGGGGTTGCCGCGTGAATCCATAATTTCACGGCCGATAATGTCAACGATTGCACTCATGTTTAACTCCAAAATAAGAATAGCGAAATAAATGTCGAAAAAAGTAATTAAAAAATCCGGAGGTTTGAATTGTGTATTTTTCTTCCTACTCACGAGCCAGCATGAATTAGCTCGCTATCGCTTATCCGGGCCCCTGCACTGAAGCAGAGAAGAACTCGGTAGGTTAAGACCAGCTGGAAAATTTCAACATCACATCAATTGTAAAATCGGCCGCAAGGAAATACCGAACCGCTTCAGTTTGGTATTTTTTTAAGGTTATCAATCAAACGAAGCTACCTTCTAAAAAGCCTTGCTCCTTCACAATTTGATCAAGAGCAGTAAGGGTGATCAGTAATTCCTTCATTCGCCCCAATGGCACTGAATTAGGGCCGTCTGATTTAGCTACTACCGGATTGGGATGTGTTTCCATAAAAATTCCTGCTATGCCCACAGCAACCGCAGCGCGTGCCAGCACAGGAACAAATTCACGTTGACCACCCGAAGTCATCCCCTGCCCTCCTGGAAGCTGCACAGAATGCGTTGCATCAAACACTACTGGGCAATTCGTTCCGCGCAGGATCGCTAACGAACGCATATCAGAAACTAAATTGTTATAGCCAAAACTCGTACCTCGTTCACATGCCATAAATTGATCGGCAAAACCTTGAGCATAAGCGGCTGTACGCGCTTTGGTGATGACATGCTGCATATCATGCGGTGCTAAAAATTGCCCTTTTTTGAAATTCACCGGTTTGCCAGAAACGGCACATGCTTCAATAAAATCGGTCTGACGGCACAAAAAAGCTGGTGTTTGTAATACATCTACCACTGCCGCTACAGGAGCAATTTCATCAATAGAATGGACATCGGTAAGCACAGCCACATTTAGCTCGCGTTTTACATCCGCCAAAATATCCAAACCCTTTTCCATTCC
Source organism: Solimicrobium sp. (assembly GCA_021155915.1). Taxonomy (GTDB): domain Bacteria; phylum Pseudomonadota; class Gammaproteobacteria; order Burkholderiales; family Burkholderiaceae_D; genus Solimicrobium. The sequence continues at coordinate 3,149 of JAJNBE010000073.1, forward strand.
TAAACCGCGATACGAATCTCCGGACGATCTGTTCGCTTTGTCAAATGACGATTTATAGATAAAGGGAATATTCAAAGAACTGGTAATTTCTTTTAATTGTCCAGCGGTATCCATTGCCATTTGACGCGACTCGATAACACATGGGCCGGCAATCAAAAATAAAGGTTGATTCAGCCCCACATTAAACCCGCACAGCTTCATGTTGCTTCCTTGTTAGCTAAAATTGCTTTTACATAGGAGATAAATAGAGGATGTCCCTCACGCGGTGTTGACTTGAATTCAGGATGATATTGCACACCCATATACCAAGGATGCACCGAACGGGGCAGTTCCATAATTTCGCATAAATTTTCCGTCGGCGTACGTGCAGATACAATCAAACCAGCTTGTTCAACACGGCCTAAATAATGGTTATTAGCTTCATAGCGATGACGATGGCGTTCTGTCACTTCAGCACCGTATATTTCAGCCGCCAAAGTTCCAGATTGCACTGAACAAGTCTGTGCCCCCAACCGCATGGTGCCGCCCAAATCCGAATTTGCATCGCGCTGTTGCACCTGGCCGTCGTGATTTTCCCACTCGCTGATTAATGCTACTACCGGCTGGTCTGTACCAGGATCAAATTCAGTGGAATTGGCGTTCTTTAAACCTGCCATGTTGCGCGCGTATTCAATTAAAGCGACTTGCATGCCCAGACAGATACCTAAATAAGGAATTTTATTTTCACGTGCGTAACGAGCAGCGATAATTTTCCCCTCAATACCACGCTTGCCAAAACCGCCAGGAACTAAAATTCCGTCATATTTTTTTAATGAATCAATACCATTTTTTTCAATTTCTTCCGAATCCACGTATTCAATATTCACGCGACTCTGGGTATGAATACCGGCATGCCGCAAGGCCTCTGTCAGCGATTTATACGATTCGGTTAAATCAACATATTTGCCGACCATGCCTATGGTGATGTGGTGTATAGGATTTTCCAACGCGTCGATTAACTTATTCCACATAGTTAAATCAGCCGGCTTCGGATGAATGCCCAAACACTCGCAGATCAAATCATCTAATCCTTGATCGTGCAACATTTGAGGGACTTTATAGATCGTGTCTGCGTCCCATAACGAAATAACGCCTTCTTCATGCACGTTAGAGAAAAGTGAAATCTTGGCACATTCATCTTCAGGAATGGGTCGATCAGCCCGGCACAATAACGCATCTGGCGAAATACCAATTTCCCTTAGTTTTTGTACGCTATGTTGAGTAGGCTTAGTTTTTAGTTCCCCAGCAGAGACCAAATACGGCACTAAAGTTAAGTGTACAAAAGCAACGGATTTTTTTGGAGAGCGCAAACTCAGCTGACGTGCCGCTTCCAAAAACGGCAATGACTCAATATCGCCAACCGTTCCACCAATTTCAACTAAAGCAACGTCATAACCTTCCGCACCACGGCGGATATAGTCTTGAATTTCATTGGTAATATGAGGAATTACCTGGACGGTTTTACCTAAATAATCGCCACGCCGTTCTTTACGAATCACCGACTCATAAATCTGTCCGGTCGTGAAATTATTTACCTTTTTCATGCGCGTTGAAATAAAACGCTCATAGTGACCTAAGTCCAGATCCGTCTCTGCCCCATCATCGGTAACAAACACTTCGCCATGTTGAAAAGGACTCATTGTGCCCGGATCTACGTTAATGTAGGGATCCAGCTTAAGCATGGTGACGTTGAGGCCGCGCGATTCTAAGAGCGCGGCGAGAGAGGCGGCGGCAATACCTTTACCGAGGGAGGATACAACACCACCCGTAACGAATACATATTTAGTCATTGCGATGAGTGCTTTTGCAGCACGAGCGGGAAATGCGAATTATATACTCAAATTGCTTCAGGAAAAAGGCTCAGTAGTGAGAAGTGATTAATTCAACCGATACGACTTGAGTCAATGTCAGACTCTGCTTTTGGGAGCAAAATACACGCTCCTCCCTGCCTTTAAAAAATTAGTTCGTTATTCCATCAAATTTTTATAAAACCAGTCGAGGAGCCTGTGTCCGGAATTTTATTAAAAGTATTATGATTCTCAGGATGCCGTATGGTATTTCAACTTGAATTCATAAAATTGCTTAATAACGAAATTCGCTAACGCGACTCCACTTATTTATCCGTCGCTCCCGTTTTGATCACAAACCCTACAAGCGAAAATTAGTAGATGGCTTTACAGATGAAGTGAGCAATTTTACTAGGAAGTTATGGAAATAAAGCGGCTATTCTGGGTGAACCGACATACAGGGTATGTGCGAAATCATCATTGCTGACAAATAACCGATGTCGTGATGAGTTTATCGAGCAATGCATACAGTAGCCTCCTGCTCAACCATATCGAGCGAGCAAAAAAAGCACGAAGCTTAGCAATTAGGTAAGCAAGGATTGCATGTCAGAATGCTGCCGGCTCCTACCATTACCGGCCCCACCTCCCATAATGACTATTGTGAAATTCCACTAAGTAAAAACCACATTTCCCAGCTTATGGATGCAGTCTCGGTCATATAACAGCGAGGTGGGGCCCGGGAATTAAAACCTCGGTTGGGTGGGCTTAGCCTTCTTTCCCAATAATGAGCCCACTGCACAATTGTAGCGAGCGCGCCAAAGACGACGAGCACAAAGCATAGCAACGTGAAAATCCGGCAGGTTCACTGTACAAAAGAAGAACACGTTGCTAAGAGCGTCTTCACGATAATAAATCGTCGATTTGGCTGTTTAAGGTGGCAGGAAGTTTTTCGAGGGCACCTTTCAGCCAGGCAAAGGGCCCAATGCGATTGGCTTTGGCGGTTGCCAGCAAAGTTCGAATGGAAGCGGCGCGTATCCATATCAGAAAGCGCAGTCCCAGATAACTTAGCTTTATGGAACTTAGCGCCTGAAAAATTAGGTCTATAAAATTGAGTCCCAGTCAAATTCGCCCGGATCAAGTTAGCTTCTCTAAAGTCAGACCTATAAAATATAGTTTTAGTCATATTAGCCTTACTCAAGTTAGCCTCAATCAAGTCAGCCTCACGCAGTTTAGCCCCAGTCAATTTGATTCCGGTCATGTTAATTTAATAATACGGTGTGAAACAGTTTAGCTTCCGACAAGTTGGACCAAGATAAGTCAGCTTGAAACAAGTCAGCCCCCGATAAATCCGCCCCAGTTAAGTTAGCTTGGGACAAGTTGGCCCTATCTAAATCTGCTTCGCGTAAGCTTGCTCCAGACAGGTTGACGCCAGAAAGGTCAACGTCCATAAGATTTATATATTCTTGGCTGCCGTAGCTTTTTATCGTACCTATCAAACCACAGAGAGGGGAACGCAATTTCTCGGCAGATTCAAGATAGTCTTGTTTGAAAATAGCCAATAACCTAGTGGCTACCGACTCCGACAAAAAATGTGAACCTGACCCGCCAACCTCAAGGTCACCAAATGTCTTAACTATTAAATTTATCATCCAAATTTTCTCGCCCCAACACTCTTCTAGACTAACTTTTCGGGTAAGAAAATTAAGCAGCTGCTCATCGGGCAAACTGAGCCTATGGTGACCCGACCGTAGAAGTAAGCAGCAATACCTCGAGTTTCACTTCGTCCTAAGTCGAGTTAGGTCCGCACAATTTAGCCCTCGGAGAAAAACCCTTTGGCAAGGCAGCCTCAGGCAAAAATGCTTCCGACAAATTAGCTCCAGATAAGTCTGCCTTAGAAAGGTCAGCTCCATGCAAGTTTGCTCCAGACAAATTTGCCCACGATAAATTCGCCCCCGACACTGAAGCGCTGGACAAGTCAGCCTTAGCCAAATTAGCGCCACTTAAATAAGTCATAGTCAAATTAGCTTTAGGCAACAACGCCCCTGACAAGTTAGCCTCGCGCATAACAGCCCCAGATAAGTCGGCCTCCGATAGATTAGCCCCCGACAAGTCAGCTTTACATAGGAAAGCATTAGAAAGGTCGGCGCATGACAAATCCAAAGTTTCTGCACTATTGGCTGTGCGCATTTCATCCATTAGAAGACTGATTTTGCAATGAGATTTCTCAGTAGATTCGAAATAGCCTGAATTAAAAATAGTAGATAACGTAGCGGTCAGCGTCTCTGGCAAAAAATGGGAATCCGAACAGCGAATCTCCAGCTCCGTATATGTCTTATCCAGCAAATCGGTCATCCATGTGTGCTCACCCCAACATTCTTCCAAGCTCGCCTTTCCAATGAGAAAACCTAGCAGGCGTTCTTCAGGAACCGCCGCTTTACGCATAAGAATTAATAAATTTTGAAACGACTTGCTGCCTTTTAATTCATCAAGAAACGGACGATTTTCCTCTATTCGGCTTTTTAAATGCATTACGTCGGTGTGGTCCGAAATAATAGGAAAGCTATTATTTATCAGCCAAGTAAATGACGATAAGCTTGAATCAGATGTGGAGGCTGAAGACACCTCAGCTTCAGACAAATTAGTTTCAATCAAATCAACCGTCGGTAAATCAGCGCTAGCAAATTCACCGTTTCCCAAATCAAACATTTGTGAGTGGTTGTCGTTCTCGATTGCACCCATAAGAACGCACATTTTTGAGTGAGACTTCTCAGCCGATTCGAAAAAGCCAGGTTTAAAAATAATAGATAGGGTATTCGCTACCGGTCCCGACAAAAAATGGGAATCCGACTTGCGAATCTCAAACCAACCATAAGTATTTATCAGCAAATCTATCATCCATGTTTTTTCACCCAAACATTTCTCCAAGCTAACCTTCCCGCTAAGAAAATTGAGTAGACGCTCCTCAGGAATACCCTCTTTGCGTATAAGAATTAATACCTTTTGGAATGATTCGCTTTTTCTCAGATCGTCAAGAAACGGGCGATTTTCTTCTATCCTGCTATTTAGGTTCGCTAAATCTACTTGAGGTGAATTAGTTTGAGGAATAGTAGTTATCAATCGGTTAATTGACTGCATAGTTCGCTTCCTATAGTTAATGTCGGACTATTTTCCCTGGGAGATGCCACTTACAAAGTCGCCCAATTTTGGAGCAATTTCCGGCGAGACAGTATCTACACGAACCAAATAAGGCGTTCGGAGTTACACACTGGTGCTAGGAATCATCGTGTACTCTAGTAGTTGCTGCGCTCTGTGCGCCTTGTCTTTGGCTCGCTCGCTACGGTTCTGCAGAGGTCACTATAATAAAAATTTATGAAATAATAGTAAGAATTTTCTTGATCAGATAAGCAATTTTCCTCAGGAAATATTTTCCATTCGTACTTGGAGGTTGATTGAATTACCAAGTACAAAAAATTAGCACTTTACATTGCAGAGGCAAGAAAACCAATTAGGGTTAACACTTAGCTGAAGGTGGCGATAATCCTCCCTGAAATTAACTCGATGCAAAGGAAAGTTTTCTTATTCTAAAAAAGAAAATTCTACATAAAAACCTCAAGGTTCAACAGTAAACCGATCATTGGTATTCGAAGCTACACCTCCATCTCGCACAAGTTATCAGACAACAAAAAAAACATCTTAATTAAGGCTAACCGTGCTTTGAAATAATCCGCGTCTCTGCTTCGATCAGATTACATCCAATCTTATGAATTAGCTCTTGTGGAAAATTACTACCATTAAAAGTAATTTTTTCTGTGATTTCTTTGAACAACTTATACTTTTCTTTTTTGTTTTCTTCTTCTTGCTTTTTTATTAAATAGATAATATAGCTACAATCCGATTTAGCCCCTATAAGTCTAGTTTCACGCAACTGCGTACTCTCTAGCACAGCGTTGGTTAAGTCAGCCCCAGACAAGTTAGCATTGCGAAATCGAGTCTGAGAGCAAGAAGAGTTAAAGCACTTCGCCTCGGTTAAGTTAGCTCCAGCGAGGTTGGCATTGTAAAATATAGCTCGAACCAAATTAGCGTTGGTTAGATTTGCGCCCCTCAAGTCAACATCAGTCAGGACCCCGTCCAAGAAGGTCCCAATAAAAATAGTCCCCGCCAAGTTAGCCCCGCTCCATTTAGCACAAAGCGAAAAAGTGCCCCTCAAGTCGGCACCCGCTAAGTTAGCCCCCGATAAGTCAGCATACGTTAAATAGCTCCCAATTAAATTAGCTCCAACCAAATTAACTCCAGCTAACTTAGCAGAACGTAAAGAGATATAAGAAAGGTCAGCACCAGACAGATCTAATTGTCCTAAATTATCGTGGTTTTCGATTGCATCCATTAAAGAATGCATTTTGGATTGAAATTTTTCAGCAGATTCTAAATAGCCGCGTCTAAAAATGGCTTGTATTGTATGGACTATCGAATTCGAAAGAAAATGAGAGTAGCCCAGCCAAGCAGCCTCAAGCCCATCATAAGTTTTTACCAATAGATTTGTCATCCATGTTTCTTCACCCAAAAGTTGCTGCAGGCTTGACTGTCCCGAAAGAAAACTAAACAGCAGTTCGTTGGAGATAGCCATTTTACGCATAAGAATTAATACGTTTTGAAATCGCGTATTTTTTTTTAGCTCATCGAGAAATGCGCAATTTTTCTCTATCCGACTCCTTAAATTAACCAGGTCCGCCTCCACAGTACCGCCTTTTTCTAGCGTGTTTAAATTGTCCGAGTCTGAAGTAAAACGTGAACTATTTATTGGTTGAGTGATGGGCTTCATACTTTGATTTTTTCCTTCTATTTGTATCCTAGAGACCTCTGCACATACATGGACGCCTCCCATTTGCAAGCGCAATTTTCAAATAATTCCCTGACATAGTCGATTGCAGCCATACATTCGGTCTTTAGTGCAGCCGACATAAGGGCTGCTGACGCACGATGAAATTCGCTGATGATCCCTCATTCAACCGTTCGTACTTTTAAGTACATTGTGTAGATCGAGTTAAGATCATCACGGTCTGACCTGTCTTGTCATCACTTGAAATTGACTTAGCAATCGGTAGGTGTTCCTTCTTGGGTTCTTTAACTTATTTTATTGAATGATTACTTCTGTTTATTAATTCGCTTTATTACTTCGGTTTTTCCAGGCCGTGCTGATTACGTGAAAGCGTAATCAGTACGGAATACCTCTCCATTTTGCAGCATTGCCCAGATACGCCGCGCATTCTTTGCCGCTAACGCACAGACTGCTTTATTGTGACCTCGTCTTTCCGCTAATTTAACTACCCAATCCTCGGCGTATCTTTCTTTACCCAGGCGCGCCCTTAATACCGACCTTGCTCCATGGATTAACAGCTTTCGTATATAACCATTACCGCGCTTACTGATCCCTAACAAGACTTGCTTACCACCACTACTATGTTCACGGGGCGTTAAACCTAATGCACACGCAAACTTACGCCCTGTTGAGAACATGCTCGCATAGCCAAATGTGCCTACGACTGCTGTGGCAGTCATCATGCCAACACCCGGTACGCTTTCGATGAGCCGGCATGCCCTACTCTCGCGATGCGCGTGTAGTATTTTTTGATCCACTTTACTGATCCGTTCATCGAGCTGCTTTAAGTGCGATAACAGCTCTTCTATTAACTCACTGAGTATCCCTAATTCATTTCCTAGTTTAGCCTGCCACTCCCGTACTTCATTGAACAGCCGACGCATCCCTGGTGTCACCAGGTAACCAAATTCAGCGAGTAATCCTCGGATCTGATTCGCCGTAGCAATGCGTTGCTTCATCCAACCTTCGCGCACCCGATGAAGTGATTGTATTTGTTGACTATCGCGGCTACGAATGGCTACCGTTGGAACACTATCTCGACTCGCTGCCTCACAAATTGCTGCCGCATCTCGTGCATCCGTTTTGTTACCCTGCACGTAAGCTTTTACATACTGAGGGGGCATAAGCTTGACTTTATGTCCCAATTGCTCAAGCTGCCTTGCCCATTCATGCGCTCCACCGCATGCTTCCATTCCTACCAAACACGGTGCTAATGCAGCAAAATAAGCTATTACTTCAGTTCGCTTCAACCGTTTCCCAAGTAATTTTTTGCCTTGAGCATTCGACCCATGTACTTGAAATACGTTTTTTGCCAAATCTAATCCAATTACGGTAACCTTATTCATGACGCTTCTCCTCATTTAAGTGGTGGGTAGAAACTCCACTTTGCCATATTGTGATGCCGGCGTGGGTGAGAGGCGTCCATTTCATTAACCGTAGCGAGCGAGCCAAAGACAAGGCGCACGGAGCGCAGCAACCGGAATGTACTTAAGTCCATGAGGATTGCGAGCACCGCGCAACGCCGTATTTGGCTCGCGTGGTAGATTGTGCAGAGGTCTCTCTTATGAGTAACGATCTGCAAACGTTAGTAAGGGTTGCGTGAGATCAAATTTTCGACAAGAAAATGGTATTTTTATTTATTAAACCAATTGGACACTGATAATTCGATTTTTTTCCCGCATGGCATGTGTCATGGGCGCCATCTCACCTAGCAGGGTGGCTAAAAAAACATCTGTTGCAAATCATTCAAAAATCGTAGGCCCAACTCCGTTGGGCGTATACGTTTATGATCACGATACAACAGTCCTTTTTGCTCCGCCTTACGCAAGTTGTGTTCTATCGTAGTCAAACTTAAACCGGTGCGCTCCGCAAATAGGTTAACTTGAAAACCTTTCGTTAAACGTAGCGTATTCAGCATAAATTCAAAAGGCAAATCATTGCGACCAATCTCTGCCGATGTTTGAACTTCCCGACATTCTAGTACTGCCTGCATATATTCTCTAGGGTTCTTATAGCGCATCTCACGCACAATACGATTTGGAAAAGACAGCTTAGAATGCGCGCCTGCACCAATTCCTAAATAATCACCAAACTGCCAGTAATTTAAGTTGTGCCGCGCTTGCTTTTTTTCTTTGGTGTAGGCAGATACTTCGTAATGATCATAACCGGCTTCTGCCATCAAGCCGGTCGTTTCATCTTGCATTTCTGCGCTGGCATCCTCATCCGGTAACGCGGGAGGATACTTCGCAAATAACGTGTTCGGCTCCAACGTCAAATGGTATAAAGACAAGTGCGGTGCGCCGCTGGCGATAGCGATTTTTACATCGGATCGCGCCTCATAGATTGTTTGATGTGGCAACGCATACATCAAATCTAAATTCAAATTATCAAAATGTTTTTGTGCAATCTCGATTGCTCTGTGCGCCTCATCACCATCATGAATTCGTCCTAACGCTTTTAAATGTTGATGATTAAAACTTTGAATACCAATTGATAATCGATTCACACCACTTGCGCGATAAGAACGGAATTTTTCCGCCTCAAAAGTTCCGGGATTAGCTTCCATTGTAATTTCCACATTGCCATCTAATGGCAGCAATGTGCGTACATCGGATAACAACCGATCCAAACCCGCTGCCGACAATAAACTCGGTGTCCCACCACCGATGAAAATCGTATAAATTTTCCGTCCCCATATCGCGGGCAGCGCATGCTCCAGATCGGAGCGAAGCGCGCTTAAATACGCTTCCTCCGGAATCTCTTGTTTAGCTTCATGCGAATTAAAATCGCAATACGGACATTTTTTAACGCACCAAGGAACATGAATGTACAAAGACAATGGCGGTAAAACCGCTAAGCTAAGATAACCGGGCTGCACGTAGTTATGAATGGCACTGGTCGCCGGTTCAGATGCTGATGTCGTTTTTGTTGGCGAGACGGGTTTAATCGGAATAATCATTGTGGGTTCCTTTGTTGCACAGCCGTGTCAGCTCTTACAGGAGCCGGAGCCATTACCGTTTTGATACAAAGGCATTCCCCTTAATATAAAATCGCAGTGGTTTAAGCGCCCATTCCTTCGCATACTGTACCCCAATACGCGGACCTTCAATAATCTGCTCGGCTACTGCATTATTTTCTCGGGCGATAAATAACTCATCACTTAACAAATCGTGCCTATTATGCTGTAGGTTAAGCATCATAGCCCGGCATAGCAAACCGGGGCCTTGTGTGCGTTCCGTAATATTGGCAACCGGTTCAATTGCACGAATGAGTACGGCAGAACCCGTACCCGAAGATTCAGTTACTACATTAAAGCAATGGTACATCCCATATATTAAATACACATAAGCAAAGCCCGGCGGACCGAACATTACATCGGTTCTGTTGGTTCGTCCTTTTGAAGAATGTGCAGCAAGGTCATGTTCACCTAAGTAGGCTTCTACCTCAACAATTTTCCCCACCCGTTCAATGCCATCGAAACGATGCACCAAATGATGGCCGAGCAGCGATTTAGCCACGATTGTCGTGTCTCGATCATAAAACTCTCTCGGTAATTTTTGCCTACTTTCTAATTTTATAATCATTACACCTCATCATGCGTTAGTTTTG
>JAJNBE010000074.1 GCA_021155915.1 Solimicrobium sp.
ACTTCCTGTTAGAGATCAGGCTCTACTTTTAATTTCTGTTGATCAGGACTATAGACATCAGTTAGCTCTTAACCGGGGAGCTTTTGTGGGGAAATTAGACGCTGGCCAGGAATCAATTTACTCAATTAAATGTTTGCCAGTCGATCCAAACAAACCTAAAGAAGTTAGGGTAGAGATGGCGTCCCAGTTTAATTTTTTGATGAGCATCCTGCTCCAATCGATGATTTCAGGACCCATTGAACCCGTCGTCCTCATGGATGAGAAAGTTTCTGGTGTTTTTACGATTTCATTAGAAAATTCTGAAACATTTGTGGGCGCTCACCTAAGGTTAAGTGATGTGAAGTCAATGCTCACGATCCATAATGCGGATGGGACTGTTTCCGAGGTCTGTAAAAACAATGCTGTAAATCTTCCTGCGGTACCAACGAAATTGGAACAACCGCAAGATGATGCGAGGTCAACGCTAACGATCCGAGGCAAAGATGGAACTACTGCTAACGGGACTGTTTCACAAACTCATAAAAGCAGCGCTGAAAGTCAGTCTGCGGTGGCAACTAAATGGGAGAAACTGGATGACGACGCGAGGTCAACGCTAACAATTCGTGGCAACGATGGAACTATTCTAAATGCCTACAAGGATGGCTTTGAAAATTTGTCTGGGGCACAAACCAAAACGATGCAGCCGGATGCGGAATTCTTTGCGAGCCTTTGATTAGATAGGATTTTTGCAGTGATTAGCTGTAGCTAATGTTTGGTATATATGGATAGGGTGTACGTTAAACATTAATGAGTGGATCAGACTCAAATTTACTTTTACTCAGGTATTTAACGCTGATCTCCTGAATTAATTAAAAGTGCTATTTTTCCTGTACAAAACCCACTTTAATTCAATATAAAAAGGGGATGTTTGTAGTAACGAAGGGGTCAGTACTTATATATTTACATTTCTAATGTAGGTATATAAGAACTGACCCCTTTGTTTTAGACCGTTAAGACTTTGTGGCAAAGCTGTTCTGACTACGAGAAGCTGGGCTAAAAATGAGATCGCGAATTGCGTGCAACGCTGTGAAGCCAATTACGCGGATTTCAGATGATGATATATCGAAACTAAGAAGCCCTCAACAGCAGAATTTAGGATTATGATTTCCATTTGGGTATTGAGAAGCGTTTTCAATCTAGAAATATGTGTGAGCTAGTGCCATTGCCCCCGAGGCGTGTAGAGAAATTTGTGGGTACCAAAATTTAGCTTACAAGCAATCTTCGCAGGGCGGAATATTTAATCTGTTAATCAAGGCAAATAACTTTCAGCCGATGGATTCGGTCAGAAATTCCGGAAAAAAAACTAAGGAGTTTTTAAATGGTCAGCCCTGCAAAATTCCTAACAACCCATATCAGTATAGTGTAATAGTAAAAAACCGATACCAGAACCCTCACTAAAAGGTAGGATTTCACCTAATTTCTGAGAGTTTTTATGAGGTTTTTTAGATGAGTGCCCCTGATTTTTTCCGTGCCCGGCTGGATGCGACGATTGATCTAAATCATCCTTTGGCGATATTGCGTGATCGATTTCCCTGGGCAGAAATGGAAGCGATTCTTACTTCTTTTTTGGCGCGAAAGGAACGTGAAAACGGTGTTGTTGGCTTGTATGTAAGCTTTTTTCGCAGAGTAATCTCTCAAGCACTTAAGCGCTGACGAAATGGGTACGTCGAAAACGTGTCAAAAAATACTCGCTAGGGGTATTCCGCAATAGAATCAATAAAGCAGAAATGGCAAAATGTTCATGCGTTTTTGAATTTGGTCCCGCATTTCGAGCGGTAAAGTCTATAGATTCAAATAAAAAAAACAACCCAGCTTCGATCACACTCTTCATAGCTCTTCTATAAATTAATAACCCTCACGAATCTATATAAATGCTTCCCACAACCCCTTCGACGGTTTACTACTCAAAACTATCACCTTTCCCCGGTCGCAATAAAGACGCTGCCTGAATCTTAGGTTCTCCTTTCGGCACAATGTAGTGCGCGTCCCAACGAAATCAACGATATTGAAACGCTAAAAAAAAACCGTCAACCCATTTGCTAACGATCCAAATTATCAGCTGGTAAAGGGAAGCTCTTACTATGGAATCGTAGTTTTATACCCAAATATGCATTATCAAAAGAAAGCTTACAAAGATAGCGAAACCAAACGCGTAATTTATTTATCGCAAAAAAGTATTTATCAGGATCTTTTGTTGCAGAAACCCGAACATATTTACCCTGAACACATGACGTCATTGGAGAGCGAATACCAAAAAACAGCAGCCATAAAAAATGTGAGTTTCAACATGATTTTGGACTCATTAAATAACAATCAAGAGCTCGGCCCGGAAGGCCAGCGGATTTTTTGCGAACTGGGAGGCGCCTATTTCTGTGCTCTCAATTGCTTCATAAATAATACCCCTCTCAAAGTGCATGTCACTATCAGTGATGAGGATTCCCGACGCGTAACGGAAATCCTTACCGCCACGAGCAGCACACTTTATAGTTATGATCTTTCAACTCGGTATTTTTTGACTACGTATTTGGAAGAAAAAGTAGCTGATGTAGTAATGCGAACCGCCGGGGAACGGAACGGCAAGCCTGCGTTCCTCGTGTATGGATTTGAGCATAAATTTGATACTTCATTCTCAGGCTCGGATGCACCTGCAATATATCGGAGGCTTTAAATACAAGCGAAAAAGTTGTGATGACTAATTTTAGCTAAGCAGATAGTTTTATTCTAAAAATAACCTTAGTAATTCGCTTGGCTCCGTTCTAATATCTAATGGCAGGGGCGGCTGGATGCGATGATTGACCTAAATCATCCTTTGGCGATACTACGTGATCGATTTCCGTGGGCGAAAATGGAAGCCATTCTCAGACCTTTTTTGCGCACGAGAGGAACGTGCTGGCAAGCAGGTTGCGATTGAAAATATATTCGACAGCACGTTGCAGATAGCGGGCGGAGCCAAACCCAATGACGGGTAAATTCGTGTGCCGATACAATTGATTACGGCCTTGCTTCTGCTTAAACCGAGATTTTCCATTAGACCGCTTCAACTTCGTAGTGAAGCCGAAAAACATTAACTCTCAGACTAAGAACACTATCGCCAATTGCATGCACGCTACGCAGTCAATTGCACTCCTTTTAAGTTGCCTGGACTGCGTTGCTTCTCCTTGCGGCATATAGGCCGCGTCGGAAGTGGAGCAAGGGTTTCGCAGTGCATGCACTGCGCTTGCGAACCGGACTTTCCCTACCAGGAAGGTTTCATGAGCCCAAAGGCTTTTCTGCGGGCCAAACAACTTAAAAGAAGCACACTTCACTCTGTCCTAATGGAAAATCTTGGTTAATCATACCTACCGGAAAGCGCCGAATCGGTGGTGAAACGCTGGGCTCAGGATGCCTACTTTCAGTACTTCAGTGGCCAGAAGTATTTTGAAACCAGAAAGCAGTGTGACGCCACCCAGGTTGTCCGCTTTCGTACTGCGATAGGCGAAGCAGCCTTAGGGCAAATTCTGGCCCGTACCGTCAACACGGCTGTCACGTTGAACGCCATTACCCCCAAGGAACTACAAACGGTGATAGTTGACACGACTGTTCAAGAGTAAGCCATTGCCCACCCACGAATATTCGTCTGCGGGAGATAGCGCGCAACAAACTTGTGCAACAGGCTAAACGTGCCGGGCTGTCACTGAAGCAGACCTTTGAGCAGGACTGACTAAATAGTCAGTAAGAAAAACTAAGAAAGTTTCTTTTTCGAATAAGAGGCCGGGCTGAATTCTTGTTCGCAGTGAAGGTAGAGGTGACTCCTAACAGAGTTCAATGTACGAATCTCTTTCGCACCATAATGCCGCGTAAATTAATCGCTAAGAGTTAGTTGGCTAAATTCCCAATAACCACTCTTAGTAAAGGTTATAAATAAAAAATCGATTCCAAAAATGCCTACTAATAGGTATGATCTCGCGTCATTCCAGAGAGTTTTTTAAATGCTATCAATGTGAAGTACAAAGAATAGCAAGGAAATCCCTATTAGATGAACCAAACATTTTTCACATCACCAAAATTCGTTGCTCACCGTCGCGAATCCGATGGTGCGATTCAGTCATTGGAAAATCACCTCCATGCAGTGGGAAAAATCTCCGCCAGAAATGCATCCAAACTCAAAGTCCCAACGGTCCCGGGTATTCCCCAGGCGACTCTTGAGGCTATTGGAGAGGTCATCGGATTGCTGCATGATCTTGGCAAATATAGCAAAGCGTTTCAAGACTATTTGGGTTCGGCCGTAGGTCTGATTGATCAGGATGCTGACGACTACGTGAACGCGGCCCAGCTTCGTGGACGCATAGATCACTCGACGGCGGGTGCGCAGTTTATCTGGCAAGAGTTATCCAAAATTTCTCCACACGGGCCACTATGCGCTCAGATATTGGCCCTTTGTATCGCCTCGCACCACTCTGGTTTGATTGATTGTATTGCTCCTGCGGGCGAAGACAACTTCACACGCCGGCTTAGCAAAGCGGAGGAGAGCGCTCATCTTCAGGAGGTCTTGGCTCAGGCAAACACTTCAGTTTTGAATCGGGTAGCCGAACTAATTAGCACATCAGATTTTGTCGAAAATCTGCAGAAAATGGCGCTCAGCATTGTTCAATTAGAACATGGCAACGGCAGAAGCGAGGCGATTGTTCAAGTTAAGTTAGGATTGTTGGTTCGTTTCCTTTTTAGTTGCCTGATCGACGCAGACCGCGTTGACACTGCCGATTTCGAGCACTTTAAATCGCAATACTTGCGGCAATATGGAAAATACACGGACTGGGAAATACTGATTGCCCGACTCGAAACTTACCTTGCGAACTTTCCACAAACTAGTCCTGTTACCAAGCTGCGGCATGAGGTCTCTGAACATTGCCGACTAGCTGCTCAGCGCAGAAAAGGGCTCTTCACTCTGACAGTTCCCACAGGTGGTGGCAAGACCCTAGCAAGCTTGCGTTTCGCTCTGCACCATGCCGCTAAATACGGCCTTGACCGGGTAATCTATGTCATTCCATTCACTTCCATCATCGATCAGAATGCCGAAGTGGTGAGAGGTATTCTTGAGCCGGTCAGTGACGGAATTGATCACGGAAGTATAGTTCTAGAGCATCACTCTAATCTTACGCCTGATGAACAAACTTGGCGCTCTAAGATTCTTTCGGAGAATTGGGATGCGCCGGTAATCTTTACGACTAGTGTTCAGTTGCTTGAGACATTATTCGGTGCCGGTACGCGCGGCGCACGTCGGATGCACCAATTGGCCAACTCGGTCATTATTTTTGATGAGGTACAAACCATTCCTTTGCGTAGCATTCATTTATTTAATAATGCAATTAATTTTTTGGTCGAGCATTGTGCAAGCAGTGTTGTTTTATGTACGGCAACACAGCCATTATTGAACTGCGTCAATGCACAAAAAGGAGCCGCCCGGTTTATGCCGGAGGACGAAATAATTCCCAATGTGCCTCGTTTGTTTACTGCGCTTCAGCGAACTGAAATTCTTCCGCGCCTCCAGCCCGGTGGATGGGCGGTGGATGCTGTCGTGTCGCTTGCCGCCAATGAAATCAAGCGGAGCGGGAGTTGCCTCATCATTGTTAACACACGTAAGGGGGCGTTGGATTTGTATCAAACTTGTTCTCAGAATATCGCGCATACCACATACCATTTAAGCACGTCTATGTGTCCTAAACATCGCCGCGAAATTCTTGAGAAGATTCGTGATCACCTAGCCAATGACATTCCTGTGTTGTGCATTAGCACTCAATTGATTGAAGCAGGGGTCGATGTGGATTTTGGTGCCGTAATTCGTTATGTTGCCGGACTGGATTCAATAGCTCAGGCCGCTGGCCGTTGTAATCGCAACGGACGACGCCCAATTGGACGCGTACACGTTATCAATCCAGCGGAAGAGAAGATTGATCGACTCATTGATATTCGTATGGGTCGCGATGTCTCTATGAGATTGCTTGCTGAGTATGAAAAAGACCCGTCTAAATTTGATCACGATCTACTTGCGCCGAAAGCAATGGCAACTTATTTTGATTATTATTTTTTTCAACGTTCCAACGAAATGGAATATCCTGTGTCACCCGCTGTTGCAATGCGTGATGACAGCGTGCTTAATTTGCTTTCAATAAATGATTACGCTGTGCGTAATTACCAAACTCAGTATAAGAAGTCACCACCGATCCTTTTGCGTCATGCATTTATGACAGGCGCACGCGCTTTTCGCGCAATTGATGCACCAACCCAGGGAATCATTGTTCCGTATGGCGCAGAAGGACGGGAGCTAGTGGGGAATCTCTGTGGGTCATTCAAGCCAGAACTGCAATTCGATCTTTTACGGCGCGCTCAGCAGTTTTCCGTTAACGTGTTTCCGCATGTCTTTGATGCTCTATTGCGTGCCGGTGCGATTTCAGAAATTGGTAAAGAAATTGGTATTTTTCATTTAAAACCCGAATACTATAATGAAGAGTTTGGTCTCAGTGACACACCTACAAATCCCATGGAGGCGCTTTATGCATGACCGAAATCGTACCAGTATTGAGTTTCGTACTTGGGGTCGCTATGCTCTTTTTACTGATCCGGTAACCCGGGTCGGTGGCGAAAAATGCTCCTATCATATTCCCACGTATGAGGCCCTCAAAGGGGTTGCGAAATCAATATATTGGAAACCGACCCTGATCTGGATTATTGATGAAGTGCGCGTGATAAAGTCGATCCGCACTCAGACCAAAGGGGCCAAACCATTAAAATTCAGCAGCGGTGGTAATGACCTGTCGATTTATACCTTCCTCGCTGATGTTGAGTATCAAGTGCGTGCCCATTTCGAGTGGAACGAGCATCGCAGTGAACTTAAAGAAGACCGGATCGAGAGCAAACATATGGCTATCGCGCGACGCATGTTGGAGCGGGGCGGGCGTCAAGATATTTTTCTGGGCACTCGCGACTGCCAGGGTTATGCCGAGCCTTGCGAATTCGGTAGCGGGGAGAGTGCTTACGACAACGCCGGTGAGTTGGCTTTCGGTTTGACTTTTCATGGGTTCGACTATCCGGATGAAACTGGAAAGAATGAACTACGAACTAGGTTTTGGATGCCGGTAATGAAGAATGGCATCATCCAATTCATTCGACCGGAACGCTGTAACGTATCAAAATTCGTGCGCGAGATGCAGCCCAAAAATTTCGAGGTAAACCAGAATATACGTGCGGTAGAACTCGAAGAAAGCGAGAGTTGAGATGGGCTGGCTACAACAGTTGGTAAACACGTACGATACCTGTTTTGGGGCCATGCAATTTGTAAATAATCCGCTACCCCCAATCAGCCATACGCCACAACAGGCGCATATAGAGATTGTATTAGATGCTCTAGGCAATTTTCTACGCGCATCAATAATTCAAAAGGAGGAGACTCTCATCCCGGCGACCGAGCAATCTGCAAACCGTTCAGGTACTAAGCCGCCGCCTCACCCACTTTGCGATAAGGTTCAGTATGTGGCAGCGGACTATTCTGCCAACGGAGATTCTAAGCCTTCATTTCACGCTAAGTTTCTTAAAATTTTGGGCGCTTGGTGTGGGTCGTCATTTGCGCATCCCAAAGCGCAAGCCGTGTTGGACTATGTGAGGCGCGGTTCAGTTGTAGCAGACTTGGTCAGAGAAAAGGTGCTTTTCCTCGACGCTCATGGAAAGTTGTGTACTGAATGGGAGGATGCACGTACGAAGCCAGAAATCTTTCGCCTGCTCGCGGGCGGCAAGGGTGAACAGGATCAAGGTAGTGCCTTTATTCGCTGGCGAGTGGAGATCGCCGGAGATAAGGAGTCTGCTGTCTGGCTGGACACTGCATTGCAAGCGGCATGGGTACAGTTTAATGCCACTCAGATGCAATGGAAAGGTTTGTGTATGGCAACCGGAGAAACGGATGTGGTATTGACCGCCAATCATCCAAAACGTCTTCGTCACCCGGGCGATCGTGCCAAGTTGATCAGCTCGAATGACGAAAGCGGTTTCACCTTTAGGGGACTTTTTACGGATACAACTGGAGACCAAGCCTGCAGTATCGGTTACGACGCATCACAAAAAGCACATCTTGC
This sequence comes from Solimicrobium sp., assembly GCA_021155915.1. Taxonomy (GTDB): domain Bacteria; phylum Pseudomonadota; class Gammaproteobacteria; order Burkholderiales; family Burkholderiaceae_D; genus Solimicrobium. Next base: position 8,142 of record JAJNBE010000074.1, read on the forward strand.
ATTGCGGTGGTTGATTGGGCGACAAGCCTTCCGCAATGGTGATCAAGTAGTGGTTTCTTGGGCGATCAACGGCGAAAAGATTCCGGATTTAATGGTGGATACTTTCGCCTTATTTGGGTTAGAGGACGCTCCGGCGGAGCTTGGTTACCGCGGTGATGCTGGCCAACTCTATGCGCTCGCACTTAAGAAAAAAATTGCGGGTTGCAAGGCCAAGCTTTCCCTCGAGGATAAAGTCATCATTATGGCACTCGATGCTGCGACCACTGGGCGTATGGCAATTACTTTCTATCGTGAATTTGGCGGGCCAGAATTTCTTGATCGCATTGAAATGTGGCATGGCCAATATGCATGGCATCAGAAATTCGGAAATGAGCGCAAATTCTTTGGCGCTCCTGCGCCTCGTGATATTGCCGAAGCAGCTTACGGTCCGAGAGTAGACGAGCGTTTGCGGAAGGCTTGTGTCGAACGTTTGCTTCCTTGTATCGTCGATGGCCAGCCAGTGCCACGTGACTTGGTCGAATCGACCTTTCGGCGTACAACACGTCGAATTGGCCTCGAAATATGGGAATGGGAAAAAACACTTGGAGTTGCCTGTGCACTCTTCCGTGGTTACAGTGAACAATTAAAAAAAGGAAAATACGCTATGGCACTTGAAAATGACCGTACTACCCGCGACTATCTTTTTGGTCGCCTCTGGGCGATTGCCGAACATTTGGAACAGCGCGCTCTGTTTTATGCAGGAGAAAAACGCGATACCCATTCAGCCAAGCTGATGCAGAGATTTGCTGATCACCCTTGCGACACTTGGCGGCAAATTACACTGGCGCTTACGCCCTCTAAGTCCAGATTAAGGAGCCGTAGCCCGGGTTACCTTCACCAGCTTGAACAGAAAATTGATGAAATTGTTGCTTTATTTCAGGCCGGCGATTTTATCGATGATCGTAAGCTTTCCGGTGAATTTTTGCTCGGCTTTCACTGTCAACGTGCCAAACTTCACGAGTTTAAAACAACCACAACTATTGAAACCGAAATGGAGGAAACAGAATGAGCATACTGCAACATAAGATTGACTTCGCCCTTGTCCTAAATGTAAGCAATGCGAACCCCAATGGCGATCCACTTAATGGGAATCGACCACGTACTAGCTACGACGGAATTGGTGAAATTACCGATGTATGTTTAAAGCGTAAGCTAAGGGATCGTTTGCAGGAGAGCGGTGAGAAAATTTTTGTTCAATCGGATGACCGCAGGAACGACGAGTATAGGAGTCTTGCCGAACGAGCTAGAGGCAATCTTAAAGAAGCGTTGGGTGGGCCAGATACTGCAAGTCGCGCTTGTAAGGAATGGTTTGATGTGCGTGCATTTGGTCAGTTGTTCGCAATTAAAGCTGGCAAGAAAACGAAGAAAAAAGGTGAAGAGACTAGGGAGAACGAAGAATCGGAAAGCGATAGTGGCATTTCCATAGGAATTCGCGGTCCGGTGACTATGCAGTCCGCTTTTAGCCACAAACCTGTTGAAATAACGAGTACTCAGATCACGAAAAGTGTTAGCGGAGAAGGGGACGGGAGTAAGCGCGGTTCCGATACGATGGGAATGAAGCACCGTGTGGATCAAGGTACTTATATCTGCTTCGGTAGCATGAATCCTTCACTTGCGGAGCGTACCGGCTTCAGTGAAGAAGATGCGGCAAAAATTAAGGCAATCCTACCTAAGCTTCTTGAGAACGACGCGTCATCAGCACGCCCTGAAGGAAGTATGGAAGTACAAAAAATGATTTGGTGGCAGCATTCTACCAAGTCAGGTGTTTGTTCTTCGGCCAAAGTACATCGTTCTCTTTTGATTGACGCAGATGGTAATGTGACAGTCACTAAGATTGACGGTATTGCTGAAGAAATTATTTCTGGATTTTAGCGCACGAAAGCGATTTCTTGGTGAATACACCCGACGTCATTCCACTTTCGGCTCTACAACATTGGATTTATTGCCCACGTCAGTGTGGCCTGATTCACTTAGAGCAGGCATTCGAGGACAACCTTCACACGGCGCGTGGACAAGTCGTGCACCAACTGGTCGACACACCGGGCTACGAAATAAAATCCGGTGTGCGTATCGAGCGTGCTTTGCCAGTATGGAGCGATCGCTATAACCTCATAGGTAAGGCCGATCTGGTTGAATTTCATCCAAATGGCAGGGTGTACCCAGTAGAGTTTAAGCATGGCCCTAAGCGGCAGAAATTGCACGACGATATCCAACTCGCGGCACAAGCGATCTGTCTGGAAGAAATGCTGGGTTGCCTTGTGTCTACGGGGGCTATTTTTCACGCCAGCAGCCACCGACGAAGGGAGGTCTCTATTACCCCGGAACTGAAGCAAATGGTGATAGACACCGCCGATGCTATTCGCGAAATGCTAACCATGGGGAGACTGCCGCCGCCGGTTAATGACGCCCGTTGTAAGGAGTGTTCGCTGAGAGATATTTGTCAGCCTGAAGCGTTGGCCGATAGAGCGCGGCAACGTCAGCAACTATTGAACTTGTTTAACTTGGAGACCTAGGGTGCATATTATCCAGAACACGCTTTACGTGACGACTCCCCATGCTTACGCACATCTGGAAAATGCTACTGTACGCATTGATGTTGAACATGAGAAGAAACTCCAGGTTCCACTACATCATCTGGGCGGTTTGGTTTGCTTTGGCAATGTTATGGTTTCGCCCGCGTTAATGCACCGGTTGGCCGAGGAAGGTAAAACACTGGTGCTATTGGATAATTCAGGACGTTTCAGGGCTCGGCTCGAAGGCCCCGTCTCTGGCAATATTTTGTTACGTCAAGCTCATCATCGTGTCGCCTCCCAACCTACCTTTAGTTTAGAACTCGCGCGTGCCGTAGTCGTTGGAAAACTTAGGAACAGCCGTACCATTTTACAACGTGGAGCGCGCGAAGCGTCCGATTTGGAGGAGGGAGCTACGCTTACGCGTGAGGCCAACAATCTTGCAGCGTCGGTGCGCGCTGCTGGAATTTCAACTAATCTGGACCAACTGCGCGGCGTGGAAGGTGAGGCGGCACGTGGCTATTTTTCTGGTATTAATCTCATAGTCAAACCGCAGATGCGCGCATCTTTTGCACTTAACGGGCGGACGCGACGCCCACCGCTTGATCGTTTCAACGCACTGATTTCTTTTCTTTATTCAATGTTGATGAATGATTGCCGTTCAGCTTGCGAGACTGTCGGACTTGATGCGCAACTCGGTTTCCTACATGCAGTGCGCCCTGGCCGTGCTGCGCTTGCACTGGATTTGCAGGAGGAATTTCGCTCCACCATTAGTGACCGCCTTGCGCTTACTTTAATTAATCGTGGGCAGATAACAGCAACGGATTTTGATGAGCGGGAAGGCGGCGCCGTTATGTTGAATGACAACGGACGTCGCACGGTTATCACCGCTTGGCAAGAACGCAAGCAGGAAGAAGTTATCCATCCTTTAACAGAAAACAAAATTCCGATTGGCCTACTTCCTTTTATCCAGGCGCGTTTCATCGCTCGCACGATTTGTGGTGAGATGGAAGGCTATTTACCGTATTTATCGAAATAGGGGACATCATGTTAATTATCGTGACATACGATGTTTCCACTGAAAACGCAGCGGGACGCAAGCGGTTGAGGCGAGTTGCCAAGGCCTGTGAGAGCATGGGACAGCGTGTACAGAAATCCGTATTCGAGTGCACTGTCAATGAAATGCAGTTTGAACAATTGGAGCGGACCTTACTCACTGAAATAGATGTAACGAAGGATAACTTACGCTTTTATCGGATTACTGAGCCGGTTGATATTCGAGTAAAACAACACGGATGCTTTCGATCGGTGAATTTTGAAGGGGCGCTCATTGTCTGAGCGCGAATCGCTATCAGAGATTAACCTGCAGAACGTTCGCGCTAGCGCTAACGTAATGAAAAATATAGATTTTTTTTGTTGTATGAAATCCGTGAGTACGACGTCTTCTGTTTTTCCAATAGGTTCGCGGAGAAGCAGCAAATTGTTGTTTAGTACCAATGTGTTACGCAAGTGAAGTATCGCCCGGTCAATTGACTGGGCGTGGATTGAAACGTTCACACCGTTCCACGCCCCCACCATCGCATCCATATCGTATCGCCCGGTCAATTGACTGGGCGTGGATTGAAACGTCAGCTGACGACGCAACCTCGAACACCGTACCGGTATCGCCCGGTCAATTGACTGGGCGTGGATTGAAACTAACTCTTCTTCGTTAAATATGTTCAAAGCTTCGGAGTATCGCCCGGTCAATTGACTGGGCGTGGATTGAAACTGTTACTGTCTTGTTCGGTCAACTCGACCAACTCGTATCGCCCGGTCAATTGACTGGGCGTGGATTGAAACTCAGGAGTCCTTATTCCATGCGGGTTTCCAGCCTGTATCGCCCGGTCAATTGACTGGGCGTGGATTGAAACTCTATATCGTACATACTCAAGTCTTCATTATCGAGTATCGCCCGGTCAATTGACTGGGCGTGGATTGAAACGCCTTCTTCGAGCAATCTCAAACAAGTATGAAACGGTATCGCCCGGTCAATTGACTGGGCGTGGATTGAAACTATTTGATCAAGTGGCACATAGCCCTGCTTAACGTATCGCCCGGTCAATTGACTGGGCGTGGATTGAAACGACTCCTCAGGTGGTATCCCAGCAGCTCATGCAGTATCGCCCGGTCAATTGACTGGGCGTGGATTGAAACAGGATGGGGGGATGCTTTGATTTGTTTGGAACAGGTATCCCCCGGTCAATTGACTGGGCGTGGATTGAAACTTAGTCATTTAAATTCCTCTTGTTTCATTCGGCAGGTATCGCCCGGTCAATTGACTGGGCGTGGATTGAAACTGATTAGCTAGAATCGTGTTTATAACCCGAGCCATGTATCGCCCGGTCAATTGACTGGGCGTGGATTGAAACGAGTGCACCTGGTTGGACCGATACCATGTTATCCCGTATCGCCCGGTCAATTGACTGGGCGTGGATTGAAACTCGCGGTCTAAGCACTCATAAAGCCTTATCGAGGTATCGCCCGGTCAATTGACTGGGCGTGGATTGAAACAACTTGGACCTTATGTTTGGAATTGGATAATGTGGGTATCGCCCGGTCAATTGACTGGGCGTGGATTGAAACACAAGTCCGGGTGCGGTGGGAAGCGGCATTAAAAGGTATCGCCCGGTCAATTGACTGGGCGTGGATTGAAACTGAATAATCCACCTAATATGTCCCCCCCATACCGTATCGCCCGGTCAATTGACTGGGCGTGGA
>JAJNBE010000075.1 GCA_021155915.1 Solimicrobium sp.
GGGTAATAACGCAATAATACCCTGTTCACTTACAAACCATTGATGCGCAATACCCTGGTGGGGTTTTGTACAACTAAAATTGGTCACAATGCCACGCTGTCCGTACGAACGGAAATTGAAACCAATGGCTGCCTGGTTTCTCAGCCAGGAATGCGCGCCATCCGCGCCCACCCACAACTCAGCCCGCAAGCTAACTTCATTATTTAGGGTGAGCTCAGAAAAATCAGCTGATATGCCCGTAGCTGTTCCCGCAATCCTCGTTATATTAGGCGCAAAACGTATGGCTGACTCCAGCGCCTGATTTAAATTTTGATCCTCAACGACCCAAGCTAATTCCTGTCGATGTGCGAGGTACGCATCCAATGACAGAACTGCCCCAAAATCATTTTGACTATCCACTTCGGTCACATTCATTGACTCAATGGGGGTTATGCGTTGCAACTCGAGGGCGTCCCACACTTTCAACCTGCTTAACATATTCTTAGCAGTATGATTTAAAGCATACACACGTGCATCCCAATCCGTCGACATCTGGCGAACCGCCATTGATGACTCGGAAGGGCAAAGCAATACTACTTGGAAACCGGCCTGTGCAAAACCCAGTGCAGTAGCCTTGCCCACTACACCATTACCGACCACACCTATTTCACATTGCATTATGGGCCATCCAAAAAGACGATTACGCATTATACCGGCTTCACCAAATTTTACTAACGCAATAGACACCCTGCGGCATCCATAACCGATCAAAATTAATTTAATAAATTTTCTTTTCATATACGGTAAAGATGTCTATAATTGCGCTCTTGGCTTGGTAGCTCAGTCGGTAGAGCAGAGGATTGAAAATCCTTGTGTCGGTGGTTCGATTCCGCCCCGAGCCACCAGAAAAAATTGTAAAAGAAAAGGATTACTTGCTTCGGCCGTAATCCTTTTTTGTTTTTGGTTTCATTGCGCGCTGTGTAACCCACTAGGGAAAATGTTCATCGACTTGCAGCAAACAAGCGCGAAAAAAACGTATACTTGGCGGGTTGCTTATGAAGAAAAGTTAAAATGAACTCGCCAGCTTCAAAAAAGTAAGCAAATTATTTACTTAGATACCTGCCTCAATTGCCAATTTTCATGGCCAGAATTTGCAAAGAGTTGCCTACAACATTACCGATTATTAAAAATAGGCTCCGTAATATTGCAGAAATTTACTAGCTGCGAGCCTTTAAAGGCGTCGTTAACGCTGTGCGGATGGTCAAATACACTCAAGCAAGCATGTAAAAAAACTAATTCCCACACTTTTAAGCAGAGCTTTTTCTTGATAAACGCGCCCCGAACTACTGCTAGAGATCTCTACACGACCCTCCCGAGCGAGTCCAAGGGCGACCGAAGAACAACAACCCTCATATACTTAAGTACATGAGGGTTGTGAGTACAGCTCCATGCTGTATTTGCCTCGCCCAGTAAGTCGTGTAGAGGGCTCTGCTATGAATAAGCAAGGGTGTGCATTTTTTCAAATTTTTGATAAAGCTGCTTTTTTAGAAGAGTTTCGCCGAATAAAAAATTCCTTTTTAAAAAATTCCTATTTACGGTCCAGCCTTAGAATTCAAATAGGTGTATTTTGTACCTCACGTAAAAAAAGCAGCCTCAGCTGCTTTTTTTAATCATGATAACAATTTACGTATTTCTTTAGAACATGTGACGAACGCCTACTTGCAATGTTTTAACATTTGCACCACCTAAATTATCATCTAAATTGGTACCAATTGCAGAATTTGCTTTGTTTTTCACCAAAGTATAAGCGGTATAAAAGTTAGTACGTTTCGATAAGCTGTGCGTATAACCAATAGCAACTTGACGTGCGTTATAGCTACTATCATTCTTAACTTTTTTCTGTGTGTACCCAGCAAAAAGAGAATTTGCTCCGACAGGAAGTGTTGCACCAACCATATAATCTTGCGCTCTCTCACCGTCTGCTGTACTCCTGTCCAAAGCACCATGCAATTTAACCATACCTAAGTCAAATGTTGCACCTAAAAAATGTGTCCTAACTTTATTTATTTGTATAGACTCAGGACGTGCTTGATGAAAAGCATAAGCAACTGTCAGCGGCCCATTTGCAAAACCTAACGAAGCGCCAACTTGACTTTCTTTAGACACACTACCTGCCTGTCCACCAAAACCATAAGCGAGAGAACCTTTGAAACCATAAAAATTCGCATTATCCGTAGTTTTATAAATTACCGCATTGCTCATACGCTGAAATGCTGAAATACCATCAACAGCACCAAAAAAATTATTCATATTAGCCGCAAAACCGCTCATGAATGGATCAATGGTCAGATACGCTTCAGCTAAAGGGCTAAATTGACGTCCAAAAGTTACTGTACCGAGATCTTTACTACTTAAACCTAAGTAGGCTTGGCTGCTGAAAATACCATCATTACCAAAAGCCGCGAAGTCTGGGTGCTCATCACCAGTGTGGATACCGCTGCCTAAAGGGTTATAACCTGAAGTGCCGTTATTAATACGAACGCCTTGCTCTAATACGAAAAGTGCGCTCATACCGTTACCCAAGTCTTCTTTACCTTTGAAGCCAATGCGTGAATAGGATTGCTGACCGCTTTCCAACGAAATTGTTTTGCCCCCTGCGTTAGAGCCTTTATTGAAAGCTACACCCGCGTCCACAGTTCCGTATAATGTTACGCTTGACTGAGCCAACGCATAGGTTGAGGAAAAAAGCATTGCAACGCTAATGCCAATTATTTTCTTGTTCATTGTGTATCCTTTAAGAATGGGAAAGATGATAATTTATTGTATAACTTTAGGTAATCCATCAAATCAGACTTAATTCAACTAGCATGATCTATTTATAACAGCAGAACTCAGTTTGTTTCTACCTAACAATTAAACAAAGCAAAATCTGTCTTTTTGATTAACCGCGCCTACTAAATAGATTACTACTAAAATTAGGTTCGTTCATGATACCCAATATTTATAGGCTAAACCAATAACCGTTGTGACAAAACAACGAATTACCGGTAGTCTCCTCTAGAAAATTGCTCTAAACGTCATAGAGGGTCTTTTCTGATCGTTTGCAGTTGGCATTTTAATGCGCTTCGTCCCAATTCATCCCTGCCCCTAACTCTGCAACTAATGGAACCTTTAACTGCGCCACTTGCGCCATCAGTTCAGGTAAATTGTTCCTTATCATTGTCAACTCGTCTTCGGGCACTTCCAATACTAACTCATCGTGCACTTGCATAATTATCCGAGACTTGAGGTTCTCCTCCTCTAACCATTTTTGTAGCGAAATCATAGATAACTTAATTAAATCTGCAGCCGTGCCTTGCATGGGCGCGTTGATTGCAGCGCGCTCCGCCGCCTGTCGCCGTGGACCATTAGGTGAATTTATCTCAGGCAACCATAATCGACGCCCGAATACGGTCTCAACATAGCCTTGCTCTTTTGCTCTCACCCGGGTATCTGCCATGTAACGTGCAACACCTGGATAGCGGGTAAAGTATTTATCGATGTAGCTTTGTGCGGCATTTCGTTCAATACCCAAGTTACTTGCCAAACCAAACGCGCTCATCCCATAGATCAGTCCAAAATTGATTACTTTGGCATAGCGTCGCTGCTCACTGCTCACTTCAGATAGCGTAATGCCAAAAATTTCTGCCGCCGTAGCGCGGTGGACGTCCTCTTTCTCGGTGAACGCGCGTAACAAGCTAGTGTCGCCCGAGATATGCGCCATAATTCGTAACTCGATTTGCGAATAGTCAGCGGACACAATGACGCTGCCATGAGGTGCAATAAAAGCTTCCCGAATTCGCCGCCCTTCTACGCTCCGAATGGGAATATTTTGCAAATTGGGTTCGTTGGAAGCTAAGCGCCCTGTTACTGCTATTGTTTGCGCATAATTAGTATGAACCCTTCCTGTCACAGGATTTACCATTTTTGGCAACTTATCTATATAGGTCGATTTGAGTTTCGCCAGACCGCGATATTCCAGTAACAATTTTGGCAAAGGATAATTTTCCGCCAATTTTTGTAATACGTCTTCATCGGTAGAGGGCGTACCAGAAGGAGTTTTTTTAACAATCGGCAGTTGCAATTTTTCAAAAAAAATTTCGCCTAATTGTTTGGGTGAATTCAAGTTGAATGATTGCCCAGCCAATTCATAAGCCTGTCGCTCTAAAGCAAATAAACGCAGGCCAATTTGACTTGATTGCTCCGCCAGCAGCTGGGCATTAATCAACACGCCGTTACGTTCGATTTTTTGCAATACTAGCGCAGTGGGTAATTCGATCTCTTTATAAATATAACGGAGCCCTGCATCGATTTCAATACGCTGAAACATCAGCTGATGTAGCTGGAAGGTAATATCCGCATTTTCGGCAGCATAAACTGTGGCGCACTCTATTTCAACCTGATCGAAACAGATTTGGCTTGCGCCTTTACCACAGACTTCTTCGAAACCAATCGTTTTACGATCTAAATGGCGCAAAGCCAGGCTATCCCTATCGTGTGATCTGTGGGATTCGAACACATACGATTCCAGCGAGGTATCATGGGCTGCGCCGCGTAATTTAGTGCCATGATTTTCAAAAATATGGCTATCGTATTTCAGATTTTGACCGACTTTGAGCCGGGATTCGTCTTCTAACCATGGCTGCAAAAGAGCCAATACATATTCACGTGATAACTGTTTGGGAGCACTTGGATAGCAGTGAGCCAATGGAATGTAAGCAGCGTGACCTGCCTCACAACATAAAGAAATACCTACTAACTGTGCCGTCATGGGTTCCAGCGAAGTTGTTTCCAAGTCGATACAAGTTAACGTTGATTGCTGTATTTTTTCCAACCATATTGCTAATGTATTTTCTGTTAATACCGTTTCATAATTTACTGTTGTTGTTAATTTTAATGCAGACAAAACCTTAACACTGCTTTCCGCCCTGATGGGAGAATCTAGCGGATTAGTACAGTCTGGCTCGGCATCTTTTGATTTTTTCTCCAGCGCGTCGCGCAACCAACTTTTAAAGCCATGACGTGTATAAAAATCAATCATTGCGGTGCTATCCTCTGTCTGTGTAACTAAAGAATCAGTAATAGAATTGTAGTAGTTGGATAAGTCGCAATCTGTTTTAACAGTTATTAACGCACGAGCTTGCGGCAACCAATCTAGCGCTTTACGTAAATTTTCGCCTACTACACCGCCTATCTCATTAGCGTGAGCCAGAACTCCATCTAGCGAGCCATATAAATCCAACCATTTAACCGCTGTTTTTGGTCCTACTTTCGCAACACCTGGTATGTTATCCACACTGTCACCAATCAGACTTAAATAATCGATTATTTGGTTCGGCTGAATACCAAACTTAGCCTTAACGCCGGCAATATCAAGCTTTTCATTAGTCATTGTGTTGATGAGTGTTACGTTCTCATTAACTAATTGTGCTAAATCTTTATCGCCGGTAGAGACAACACATTGCATACCTTGTCGCATAGCTGCGACCGCCAAGGTGCCGATAACGTCATCGGCCTCCACACCGTCCACCATTAAAATTGGCCACCCCATAATGCGTACTGCTTCATGGATGGAGTTGATTTGGGAGGCCAAGTCTTCGGGCATAGAAGCGCGGTGTGCTTTATATTCGGCATACAAATCATCCCGAAAAGTTTTTCCCTTTGCGTCAAATACGCATGCAATATACGCAGCCGGATAGTCTTTGCGTAGGCGACGCAACATCGATATCATTCCGTAAATCGCACCCGTTGATTGATTCTCCGGACCCCGCAAATCGGGCATGGCATGGAAAGCTCGGAATAAATAACTCGAACCGTCAACTAATAATAAGGTTTTTTGCATAATTTTATCTACAAGGCGTCTGTCTATGAATGGAAACTGAAAAATGGACAAAAGTTAGAGCAAGTTACCGATAAGCAGCGCGTCCAACTCGATTACCAATCTTGGAATTTGCTGACGATTATGGCAGAAATTATCGTCTCTACCGAACGTTTAACGGAAGTATACTCCGCAGTATCTATCTTTGGGTCTGACCGGGCAAGGTCGTATGGCCCATATTACTAAAGTTGCAGTAAGTTAGCTTGCCGCTTATCCGATGCGTGTTTCTGCGGTTATATCGGGCAGGAGGGGTGGAATTATGGAAGGGGTGATGGAAGGGAATTGGATTTGTCGGCTGCTTCTACCGCATTAAAAGTTGTGCTCCATATGAAGAAAACGCTAATGCCTGGCAGAACATTTCCCATCCATTCCGTCCATATTTCTCCCGCAAAATCACCTTTATCAAGCATGACGATATAAGGTTATCTACCATGAGATAACCTATATCCGCTTATTCTCGTTGCCACCCAATTCCAAAGGGGTTATTAAATGGCTAGGGATAGCATGCCGAATTAATCAAATGATCACCAGAAAAAGATTTAGGGTCACTCTAACTAACTGAAATTTAAAATAGTTGATACTATCTTTGGCTTTTTGGAGTCCTTAGATATTGATCCTATTACTAAGCGATAGGGCATTTATTTTGAATCCTCGGGTTTATTCTCTAAAAAACCAGACTTACGCCAGCCTACTTGTTACAATAGGGAAAGCATTTATTGACTTTAAATGGATATTCTTAATTCTAAGAGACCATTGCCACGTTGCTACGGAAAGTAAAAGGTCGATAGTTTAATGGCGATAGATATAGCCCCTAATCAACTCCACATTACAGAAAACATCATGGAAAAAATTTCAAAGCTAGTTCTTTTTTCGCTTTTTTTAAAAATTCTTATGGTTTCTAGCGCTTGGGCAGCGGATCAGTTACCTCCTGAGGCGCCTCCTCAAATGGATAATTTGAGTGAAGAAGAGCCTGCGGTTACTAAAAGCAGAAAAGAAAAGGTTCCACAGACTATACAAACGTCCCAACACGGTCAACAAGCAGAAATTAGAGTCACCAATGAAATTGGGACGTACATTGTAAAACCCAATCAAACCATTGGCACCTCACTTCCTGGAGACGCTCAAAGTAGTAGTAACAATCCCGTTCAGTGGATTCTTAAGAGTTGGGGAGGAAGCAAAAACACGGATCCGACTGCCGCCCCCCCAACTCTAGAAGAGGATTCTCATAATAAGGATAATATCGAGAGTAGTAGAAATCCACAATAATTTATTAATCTACAATACCTCAAACTTCACTAAATTTTTATGGCAGTATTTACTCCGGTCGGTCTGGCAGACCTTAATAATTGGTTAAGTCAATATGCGCTAGGTCAGGCGTATGCAATCGAGGGTATTCCATCAGGAATTGAGAATAGCAATTTTTTTATCGGGACTGATGCAGGTGAATATGTATTAACGATTTTTGAAATTCTTAGCTTTGAACAACTGCCTTTCTACCTTCATTTGATGAACTATCTGGCGCAACATGGCATTCTGGTTCCGGCGCCTGTTGCCAATAATTCGGGAAATTTTATTAGTTGCCTCCAAGGTAAACCAGCCGCCATTGTCAGTAAATTAATTGGAAAGAGTCAAGCCGCGCCTTCGCCATTACATTGCGCTGAGGTCGGGACGATGCTGGCTAAGATGCATGTGACTGGGCAAAATTTTTCGTTACATCAGGAAAATTTACGTGGCCTGTCATGGTGGACAGAAACTGCACCAAAAGTTTGGAAATTCCTAAAGAAAGACGAACAGCAGTTATTATCGACAGAATTACAGTTTCAGCAAATGTTTGCTGCTAGTCCACTTTATCGAAAATTACCCAGAGGCCCAATTCATGCAGATCTATTTCGCAATAATGTGATGTTTGATGGGGCTAAGCTGACTGGTTTTTTTGATTTTTATTTTGCCGGATGGGATACGCTATTATTCGATCTAGCCGTTACCATTAATGATTGGTGTATTAATTTGGATGACGGTGCACTCGACAATATACGAGTCACTGCCTTAGTCAATGCTTACCAACTAATTCGGCCTTTATCTATTGACGAGCAAGAGGCGTGGCAGCCTATGTTACGCGGAGCTGCTTTACGATTTTGGTTATCACGCTTATTTGACTTTCATCAGCCACGAAAGGCACACTCGCTCACGCCCCACGATCCCAGTCATTTTGAACGAATTTTACGCAAACGTTGCGATATTCAATAATTAACACACCTCTATGATAAATCAGCTCCCAGCAAAAACCGGCTCGCTTTGGGTTAAACAAGGTTACCAATATTTCAAAAAACAGCCTATGGAGTTTTCCACGCTCTTTTTTGGCTATCTCTTTTCCATGCTTATATTGAGCCTTATTCCATACCTGGGTCAACTACTAGCTTTTATATTTTTGCCGCTGTTTACTCTGTCCTTTATGCAAGCATGTAAAGAAATTGATAAGGGTGCACGCGCTCGTGCCGGGTTGTTATTGGTTGGATTCCGTTCACCCCAGGTACTCAAACTGCTTCAACTGGGCGTTCTTTATTTTATAGCAGCTCTTATCGCCATCGGTGCGTCAACACTGGTTGACGATGGGGTATTTTGGCAAGTGATAAGCGGCCAATTGGCATTAAATTCTAAAAATGTAGAAGATACCAATATGACCGGCGCAATGCTTTTTTCAATGTTGGTATATCTTCCTGCATTGATGGGATTTTGGTTTGCCGGACCGCTCATCGCTTGGCAAAAAATGTCCGTGTTCAAAGCAATTTTTTATAGCTTTTTTGCAACGACCCAAGCAGCAAGCGCTTTTTTGTTATACGGGCTAACGTGGTTCACACTTAGTGTATTATTGCCGACAATATTCAGTGTTATTATCGCTGCGCTTACTGGCAATTCAAACCTAATTCTTCTGATTATGATGCCTGTGTCAATGGTGCTTACTATCATCTTATACTGTTCGTTTTATCCTACCTACAAAGCTGTATTTCAACCTGAACCCACCATTTCATAGCTATGCAATTCGATTTCAAAACTATTCTTAAAGCACCGATCTAACTGCCTGCGGATTCCATCGAACTGCTTCTGCTCCGTTTCTTTGGCACATTTATATTGGCATACATAGATATTCTTCATTAGGACGGAGGCAACTACGCTTCTTTTAATTACAGTACTATCGCTCCCGCTGTAAAAAGCGCTCCCCTTACTGCAACAAATAAAATAAATATCGAAAATCAAAATATTCTTTCCTGCAAAAAACTAAAGCTTATACCTACCCGATATGGCAGGTTATCAAGAAGAAAGTTGCAGAAGTTTTCTATTAGGTATGTTGTTCAATTAATTATCAAAGAGTAAAGAACAAACTTAAAAAGACTAGTATAATTCGGGCTAACATTTGTTCAGCTGTCCCGCTAACTCGTCCTTGACTCTAAGTCGCTGTAACATATATAATCACCGGCTGTCCATTGCGCTTGTGGGCTGTAATATAAGGATGAGTCTGCTGAATGCTTAACTAAGCAGAACCGCCATTTGTAGCGTATTACCTACTTTTTATAAACAGAAAGTCATCATGAAAACCTTCTCAGCTAAAGCACATGAAGTGCAGCACGAATGGTTCGTGATTGACGCGACGGATAAAATCCTCGGACGTGTTGCCAGCGAAGTGGCACTCCGATTACGCGGCAAACACAAACCAGAATTTACCCCTCACGTGGACACAGGCGATTTTATCGTCGTTGTTAACGCAGAAAAATTACGTGTAACTGGCACAAAAGCCTTGAACAAAACATACTATCGCCACACGGGTTATCCAGGCGGTATTTATGAAACCAACTTCCAAAAAATGCAAGAGCGCTTCCCTGGCCGCGCGTTGGAAAAAGCTGTAAAAGGTATGTTGCCGAAAGGCCCGCTTGGTTATGCCATGATAAAAAAGCTCAAAGTATATGCTGGTGCAACTCACCCTCATTCTGCTCAACAGCCCACCGTACTCGAACTTTAAGGAATAGACATGATCGGGAACTTCAATTATGGAACCGGCCGTCGCAAGAGTGCGGTAGCTCGAGTCTTCCTCAAATCTGGCACTGGTAATATCGTTGTAAATGGCAAACCTGCCAATGAATACTTTTCTCGTGAAACCGGCTTGATGGTTATTCGTCAACCTTTGGAACTTACTAACCATGTCAATACGTTTGATATCATGGTCAATGTCCACGGAGGTGGCGAGTCCGGACAAGCTGGGGCAGTTCGTCACGGAATTACCCGCGCATTAATCGATTACGAAGCAACATTAAAACCAGAGCTGTCCAAAGCCGGTTTTGTTACTCGTGATGCGCGCGAAGTTGAACGTAAAAAGGTCGGTCTGCGTAAAGCGCGACGTGCAAAGCAATTCTCTAAACGTTAATCAAACGTGGTGCGAACTCTTTGAAAAAAACCGCCAAGTTTGGCGGTTTTTTTATCTTAAGATAATTACCGCTATGTTGAGAAACTAGCGCTGAGAATAGCTCCTCAGTATTCTCAGGTAATCTACTCCACAATCCCATAATTTATACTGCTGACCGCCCTCTGATAAGCTTAGCCTGGTAAGCAGTGTGCGCAATCTAATGGTTGTCCAACGAAGTAAGATTCTTAAGATTTGATAATTTTTTCGGGAAATAATATGATTAAAGTAGGCATCGTTGGTGGCACAGGATATACCGGTGTCGAATTGCTACGCATTTTGGCGGCACATCCGGAGGCCCAACTTACCGTAATTACTTCACGAAAAGAAGATAACTTGTCAGTGGCGGATATGTATCCGTCTCTGCGTAAACGTGTTTCTCTAAAATTTAGCTCTCCAGACAATGCAGACCTAACTAAGTGTGACGTGGTCTTTTTTGCTACTCCTCATGGCGTGGCAATGAAGGCCGCGCCTCAGCTAATATCGGCTGGCGTGAAAGTCATAGACTTGGCGGCGGATTTCAGATTAAGAGATGTAACGCAATTTGAACAATGGTATGGCATGCCGCATAGTTGTCCAGATTTACTTCAGGAAGCAGCTTACGGATTGCCAGAATTGAATCGGGAAGCAATTAAGCCTGCACGTATTATCGGAAATCCCGGATGCTATCCAACAACCATTCAACTGGGTTTTTATCCCTTATTAAAAGCAGGCATTGTCGATGGAAGTCATTTAATAGCCGACTGTAAATCGGGCGCATCCGGCGCAGGTCGCAAAGCGGAAATAGGTCTGCTTTTTTCCGAAATCAATGACAATTTTAAAGCGTATTCAGCATCCGGACACCGTCATAATCCCGAAACGCTTGAGCAATTACAAAAAATGAGTTCATCACCAGTTGGACTCATTTTTACTCCGCATTTAGTGCCTATGATCCGCGGCATGCACTCCACATTATATGCCCGGTTAAATACATCGATTGATAATAAAACGCTGCAATCTCTATTCGAAGCCGCTTATCAACACGAAGCTTTTGTCGATGTGATGCCTTTTGGTAGTCATCCAGAAACAAGATCCACACGAGGTTCAAATACCTTGCGCATCGCCTTACATCGCCCTGACAATGGATCAACTTTAATTATTTTGGTTGTACAAGATAATTTGATGAAGGGAGCATCAGGACAAGCCGTGCAATGCATGAATCTAATGTTCGGGTTGCCAGAAACATGTGGTTTAGCTTTGTTGCCGGTTTCCCCTTAACGATCGGTTAGTCCAACTCATCAATAATTTTACTCTTCCCGCCATATAAGCGTGAATTCACTCAACGCGTTATAATGTTAAGTGAACGTTCATCAATGCAGTGTAATTTAGGGACGTTCAGTTGGAGGTCCCAGTTTTCAGGAGTCAAACATGCAAACAGAAACAGCTGCAACAACCACCGTGCTTCCGGAAATGCCTACACCTATTATTTTTACTGATAGTGCTGCCCAAAAAGTCGCTCAATTAATCGAAGAGGAAGGAAATCCCGACCTAAAATTACGCGTCTTTGTTCAAGGGGGTGGGTGTTCCGGTTTTCAGTATGGATTCACCTTTGACGAAATTACTAATGAAGATGACACCACAATGACCAAAAATGGGGTGCATTTGTTAATTGATTCGATGAGTTATCAATATTTAGTTGGCGCTGAGATTGACTATAAAGATGATCTTGAAGGTGCTCAGTTTGTGATTAAAAATCCGAATGCTACCACCACTTGCGGCTGCGGTTCTTCTTTTTCCGCGTAGATCAGATTAGTACTAAAAGGTAGTTATGGCGCTCTGCACTAGCACTCAACGGATAAAATCTTTGTAACATTCAGAATATCCCATCAACATATTGAGGTCTTCATTTTGCTCAGCTAATGGCATCTTGCAGGGCGTGCTATGGTAGCAACTTGTTGATAGTGCGCCCTTTGAATTACCCCTCTGTCAAGGTTACAATAACGCTCCTTAAATATTAGGGATCGCGCATTTCGTTAACTTAGTCCTATTTCACGCCCATCATCCTTTAGAAAGATCTTCATGAGTCTTAAATGCGGCATCGTCGGCTTACCGAATGTGGGTAAATCCACCTTATTCAATGCGCTGACTAAAGCGGGCATTCCTGCAGAAAATTACCCGTTTTGCACCATCGAACCTAATGTAGGTATAGTTGAGGTGCCGGACCCGCGCTTGGCCCAGTTGGCAGCTATTGTTAAACCTGAACGGATTCAAAATGCGATTGTGGAATTTGTTGATATTGCTGGTTTAGTAGCGGGTGCATCTAAGGGTGAAGGTTTGGGTAATCAATTCTTAGCACACATCCGTGAAACCGATGCCATTGTGAATGTGGTACGCTGTTTTGAGGATGACAACGTCATTCACGTCGCAGGAAAAATCAGTCCACTTGATGACATTGAAGTGATCCAAACTGAGTTGGCATTAGCCGATATGGGAACCGTAGAAAAGGCAATACACCGCGAACAAAAGAAAGCGCGTGCGGGCGATAAAGATGCGGCCAAGCTAGTGGGCATATTAGAACGCATTATGCCAGCTTTAAACGACGCCAGACCGGTACGCGCTCTTGGGTTGGATGTGGAAGAACAATTGTTAATTAAGCCGCTTTGTTTAATTACCGCCAAACCAGCCATGTATGTAGCCAACGTATCGGATAGTGGATTTACGAATAATCCGTTACTAGATCAACTTACCACTTATGCTCAGTCACAAAATGCA
>JAJNBE010000005.1 GCA_021155915.1 Solimicrobium sp.
AGGGGCCATTGACGGGTGACGCTGTGTACTCGTATAGCATCGCGCTAAAAGCGTGGCACCATAACGATAACTGTACTGGTTAGCTTACTATTTTTCGCGTACCTATACTCGTGCTTTACAAACTTTTGATTGCGCTAAAACTGCTCTGTATTCAAACTATTATGACCATAAGTTTGTTATGATTATTTAATTTTCGCTTTTTAATGTTAACTGTAATGCCTTTTCTTCTTATAAAGAATGAGTCCCAAGCCCTCCGAACATTCTCTCGAAGAAGCTCGACCTAGAGCTCAAGGAAAACACTCGTCGACTCATAACGCTGCTTCCTTCTCTAAACCAGCCGACATCCCACCAAGCACTATTCATATTTCCATCACACAATTAACGGAAAAGCTAAGTGCTTATTTACCTAATAGCGACTTGATCAGTGTTCGAGAAGCATTTCGGTTTTCCGACGAAATGCATCTTGGACAAATGCGTCGTTCTGGGGAGCCTTATATTTCTCATCCTATTGCCGTAGCAGAAATTTGTGCTGACTGGAATCTGGACGTTCAGGCCATTATGGCAGCGTTATTGCATGACGTTATGGAAGACCAAAACGTTAAAAAAGAAGAGTTACTAGAACGTTTTGGTGCGCCGGTGGCAGCTTTGGTTGATGGCTTATCCAAGCTTGAAAAAATTGAGTTTCAAAGTCACATCGAAGCTCAGGCTGAGAATTTTAGAAAAATGTTATTGGCGATGGCCCGTGATGTTCGCGTAATTTTGGTTAAACTAGCCGATCGTCTTCATAACATGCGCACATTAAGCGTCATGTCTCCCGAAAAACAACGACGTATTGCCCGCGAAACGATGGAGGTTTATGTACCAATTGCGCATCGCCTCGGCTTAAACAATATTTATCGTGAACTGCAAGATTTATCTTTTTCACATTCTTATCCGCTTAGGTACCGGACATTGTCCAAAGCAGTTAAAGCGGCGCGCGGAAATCGACGTGAGGTAGTGGGGAAAATTTCTGAATCTGTCAAAGAAACGTTGAAAAATGCCGGGATTCAGGCTGAAGTAAAAGGGCGGGAAAAAACCTTGTACGGCATTTACCGTAAGATGCACGACAAACATTTATCGTTTTCACAAGTACTCGATGTCTACGGGTTCCGCGTAATCGTCGATAATTTTAAAGATAGTTATTATGCACTGGGAGTTCTACACACTTTATACAAACCGATGCCGGGGAAGTTTAAAGATTACATTGCCATGCCAAAACTAAATGGCTACCAATCTTTACACACGACATTAATTGGTCCTTATGGAACCCCGGTGGAATTCCAGATACGCACGCAAGACATGCACCATATTGCCGAATCGGGGGTAGCCGCACATTGGATGTACAAAAACGAAGATGTATCACTTTCCGACCTCCAGGTGCGGACCCACGCATGGCTGCAGTCGTTGCTCGATATCCAAAAGCAAACCGGGGACTCCGCTGAGTTTTTAGAACACGTTAAGGTCGACTTATTTCCTGACTCTGTGTATGTTTTCACGCCAAAATCTAAAATTATTGCGCTTCCCAGAGGTGCAACTGCGCTTGATTTTGCCTACACCATTCATACGGACATTGGGGACCAGACTATCGCCACCAAAATCAATCATGAGCCTGCCCCTTTACGCACGGAATTGCGCAGTGGTGATATCGTTGAAATCATTACCTCACCCAC
Organism: Solimicrobium sp.; assembly: GCA_021155915.1. Lineage (GTDB taxonomy): Bacteria > Pseudomonadota > Gammaproteobacteria > Burkholderiales > Burkholderiaceae_D > Solimicrobium. Next base: position 1,710 of record JAJNBE010000005.1, read on the forward strand.
ATCGCGCCCTACCCCGAATTGGTTAAGCTATGTAAGAACGGGCAAAGCCCGCTCGGCTATCCGTCACTATTTACGTACTGCCAATTTAACTGAGTCGACGGAACTGGGCCGTCAGCTATTGTCGCAGTCACTCGCTTTACTCAACCTTAATCCGAAACTTCCTGAAGAAATCGTCGAAAACCTTATAGCTGAGTCTAATTCAGTCTCGTTAGAAGAACTGTACGCGGACATTGGAACCGGACGGCGCATGGCTGCGTTGGTGGCGCGCCATATTTTAGATTTAATTGAAGACGAACCAAGCTCGATTCCGTTTTCGCAAACATTCAATCGACACCCCCCTACAGGCAAACTCGACCCAGTCGTTATATATGGTAGCGAAGGTATTTCAGCTGAACTGGCAAATTGCTGCTTACCTATCCCGGGGGATGGGATAATAGGTCAATTAAAACGTGATCAGGGTCTAGTAGTACATACCTGTGATTGTCTGGTAGGGAAACGTCAACTACAAAAGGAGCCAGAACGTTGGATTGATGTCGCGTGGGGCGAAGAGTTGAATCGCCGTTTTGATTGTAAGTTCACTATCTTCACGACCAATGAAAGAGGATCATTAGCAAGGGTTGCTGCTGAAATTGGCGAATCAGACGCAAATATTATTAACGTTGCCATGGAAGTAAGTTCGTTAGGAACGCTAGCACAGATTTGTTTCACGGTTCAAGTAGAAGATAGAAAACACCTTGCGCGCTTGATGCGCAGTGTGCGTCATATTGTTAGCGTATCGAAGATTATGCGCGGTCAGATTTAGAAAAAGGAAAATGAAAATGAAAATGAAGAAAATAATTGTCAGTTTAATTTTTGGCGCTTTGACGCACTACGCGCATTCGACAGAATTAGTAGATATTGATGTGCAAAATAATTTAGAAGGTTCGTTAGACCCAACCGTTTATGGGTATGAATCCAGCCGACCAATTTTGTGCGTAAAGACAAGCAAAGGAACATTAATAATCAGCCCCGGACAAAAAGCAGTTCTCAGAGGAGGTACCCCTGACGATAATGGCGTCCTGCAGAATTGGTATAATGCCGATGTACGTCTAAATGGGTGCGACGTCGCAAGAGACCCCTATGTTGGATATCTCGGCATTGGAACAAATGAAGTAAAGTTTTCTTCCTCCGCGGATCTTCTTAACCGCATGGAGATCGTCAACGCGAAAAAAACGGCCACCTCTATTACTGGCAAACTTTCGTATATTCCCATAACAGAGAATTTTAGTAAGGTGTTGCATCCGCGAACCGATATAAACCGGAAGCTTACTTACATTGGAATCAATTTATCCGGAGCTGAATTTGGCAAAACTATTTCACCCAATTCCATGCCCGATCTGTCGGCTGCAGATGACAATTCCGGGAAAAAACCTGGGTTGGATTTGGTAAGCATGTACGACAACCGGGACAGTAACCAGGACCGGGGGTATATCCCTGCAGGTATTAACACAGTAAGGCTTCCGATTCGCTGGGAATATCTTGAGCTCCTCACTTTACCTTCTACCATTAATGAGCCAAATTGGAAGTGGAACGACGCCTATTGGAATGCGTTTATTGCCCCTACGCTAGTCACACTCACCAATGCAGGAATCCACACCATTTTAGACTTGCATTCCTACCTGCACTATTCACCGTATGGGACCGGAGTATCAGGTTGCCTTAACGAAATCATAAAATGCCCTGATGGCACGCTGGATCTCAACAAAGACCATTACATCAAAGTCTGGATGGATATTTTAGAAAAAGTAAAAGCAAATACTAAGATCAAGGAAGAAAATTTGATGTTTGACCTGATCAATGAACCTGCAGCAAATAAAAAAGGAGATACGATTGAAACGCTTTCACCACAACAAGCGTTTGATGTAGAAGTAGCTGTTGCCAAACAATTACAAGCAAACGGATTCGCTGGAAAAATTTTGCTAGAAGGCGCGAACTGGACTGGTTTGCATTCATGGAACGAGTCGGTTGATGATCATGCAGCAAATGCGGTCGTGTTCACCAAAGCTAATTTGATAAACAGAGGGATAACGTTTAATGAGTACAGTAATAACGTACTTATTAACGTGCATCAGTATTTTGATGATGACTTTTCCGGTACCAAAGATAGCTGCCTCTCCAATCTGAAAAGCAAGGGGAAAAATGGCTTTAATACAGCCGCTTTCGCTAAATGGTTAAAAGAGCAAAATTTAAAAGCAATAGTTACCGAGTTCGGAACTTCTAGACACGCGGAGGAGAGCTGTCAACCAATTTTAAAAGAGTTCGTACAATACCTAACCAGGAATGCAGTGAAAGAAAGCGACTTAGAAGGTGGGTTTGTCGGTGCAACGTTATGGGCCACAGGGCATGATTGGGGCGACTATAATTTATTGTTTAGCCCCGAGACCTATCAATTTAAAACACTGATGAATAACGCGATTACACGTTAGCCGGAGCCTGAGAACAGTACATGCTTTACTCAATCGCCGTCATTAGTATTGGCGCTTCTTGCGGTGCTGTTTTGCGTTGGATGTTGGGTTGGCAACTTAACGCTCTGTTTCCCATTCTATTGCCAGGCACCTTAGCCGCCAACCTAATTGGAGGCTATTTGATGGGATTAGCCGTTGGGTTCTTTAGCGAACATCCTGCAATCACCCCTGAGCTGCGCTTGCTAATTATCACGGGTTTTCTCGGAGGCTTAACGACCTTTTCTACTTTTTCAGCTGAAGTGGTTTCACTGCTACAAACAGGTCGGGTTGCCTGGGCATTCATTAATATCGGGTTACATGTGGCTGGTTCGATTTTGCTAACCCTAGCTGGGATAATGACGATTAATTATTTCCGCGCCTGATCGCGCTGACGAGCGTCATTTTTCCCTGTATTTTCATTATTTTATTTTCCATTTCCGCAATGCATGTAAATCAACTTCCCGCGTATCCACCCATTGGCCATCATCATCATTCATTTCTTTTTTCCAGAACGGCGCCTCCGTTTTTAAATAATCCATTATGAATTCACAAGCATTAAAAGCGGTCTGGCGATGTTGACTGGCGACCGCTACCAGCACAATTTGGTCGCTGACTGATAACATCCCAATCCGGTGAATAACCACAACATCAGTGATTTGCCAACGACCCATCGCTCGTTGAACAATTTTTTCCAACGATCTTTCTGTCATGCCGGGATAATGTTCCAGCTCCATGCGGCTAAGCGCCGTGGTGGCCCCCATTTCCCGCACCGTGCCTACAAAACTGACCACAGCGCCGATGTTACGATGCGCAGCTCGTAATTTAGCTAACTCGATACTGACATCAAAATCGGCTGATTGTATGGCAATTTTCACTGTGTCTGCTTCGCTATCGGGAGACCTCTTTAATTGATATTAATCTTGGCCTTATTTACCAACCCGGTGGTTTCATTCGGTTCACAATTTTTTTAAAGTCTTCATGCTTGTTGGCATGATCGATCAAAATACCAGATAAAACAGCAGTACAGGTGAATTCAGCTATTTTTCCCGTCGCTATGATCGTGCCGCCAACCATTTTTGTTATCCATACGACGAAATTAGCCTCTGCCGTATTGTTATTATCCTTAAAAATGCTGCTATCTAACTCGTATGCCTTGATGAGCAATGCTGCTGCATATTCCCTCAGAGGAGTAGGTGAGTCGCTTTCTGTACCAAAAAAATGGGAGGAAGAATACTTTGCGAACAGAGTTGCAAGACAAAATAATGTTCGTGCTTTAGTCAAATCTCCTGAATTTGACAAAAAAAATGTATTAATAATTTGGTTATAGTGAATATCGGTGAGGGTTTTTGCATTTGTTCGTACGTTTTTATTAAACTGCCGGTAAGGTTTACGTGAAAACAGCGGTTCAAATATTTTTCTTAATGTATTTTGATCAGCGCTGCCCGTTAAATTTTCAATTCGGTCGCCTTTTAAAGCAGACACTTTAAGGGCGTCTTCAAAGAGAGAATTATAGTCTTTGGTAATAACCCCTAGTTCATTATTTTGGTTGATGTATTTTAGATTAATCGTCTTTAACAACTTTGCAAACGTAGCTCGATGTAGCTGAAACTGATAGGCAGGATTAAAAAGCGGAAACATCTCGTACACCTCAGTCAGATTCGGGCTAGACACAGCCTGGTCATTTTCTACAAAGTATGTAGTTGTCCAATCATGATCTGTGCCTTGATGCAACATATCAGCAATATTTTTTTTACTAAGTAAAAGGCCTCCGTAAACTCCAGTGTTCTTATTCTTGCTAATGAAAACATAAGCAAGATCATTTTCATCAATATTTCGTATGCCTCCTTCGATATAATTTACTTGTTTCAGATGAACTTCTTTATAAATCTTGAGTTGATCAAGTTCTAAATAGGTATCGTAAAGCTGCTCGGCCGTTCTTTTAATCTCGCCATCCCGGTGGCCTGTACATAATCCAATCAATTGAATGAAGAAACCATTGTTTCCCAACATAAATTTCCCTGGTTGATCTTCTTGATCGCTTTTATTTATTGCTTGTACTATTTCTAAAAAGAATCGGAGTAATGCTGAATTATATTTTTTCAATACCGTGGTATTTGCCTCGGTTATTATCGAGCGGAGTAGACGCTCTTTAATAAAAATGAGAATTTTTGAATCTTGATGGTACATCTCATTTTTCATAAAAATGTCGATAAATGCCAGATTAATACGGGAAATAGTGGCACTCTTTAAAGAATCAATAATTTGGTGCATCAACTCTATTTTAATAATCTTTTCAGTGCTACTAATAAAGGTATCATTAATGTTACTAATGACTGTTAATAAGCTACCTGTCGAAGTATTATTTACGTGGTTAAAATACTGATCTAATGTGTCTTGGTTCCAAACCGCTGGGAGTTTGAGGGAAATTTCTGTATTTTGTAAGTTTGTGAAACTATCAAATTTAACGCCCATCAAATTTACATCTCTTAAAATCGCCGAATACAGATTTGTTCCGTTCAGATTTTTTCCGCTTAAATTCGTGTCACTCAAGTCTGCCCCGCTCAGATCAGCCCCGGTCAGAATTGTTTTGTAAAGTATCGCGCTGGTCAGTTTCGCACCACTTAGTTCTCCATTGCTCAGATCCACTTCGCCCAGATTCGCCTTGCTTAAATTTGTGTTATTTAGATTTGCCCTTTGCAAATCCGTCTTGCGCAAATCCGCACCACTTAATTCTGCCCCGCTCAGATCAACATCAGTTAAGCAGGAAGAACTCAAATTTACGCCCCTTAGAAGCACGCCACTCAAATTCATACCTCGCAGATCTATCCCCATCAAATTAGCATGGCTCAGATCGGCTTCACTCAGATTTGCCTGGGGCAGCTTCGGATTCTGCAGTTTTTTCAGTTTCGCTTGACGCATATCTACGGATTGCAGGATTGCTTTACTGAGATTCGCTCCACTTAGATTAGCCGATTCCAGAATCGCTTTACTGAGGTTCGCGCCACTTAGATTGGCCTTTTTAAGACAGGCCCCGTTCAGAGTTGCCTCAATTAATTTCGCTCCACTGAAATCTAAATCGCTTAAATCTGCCATTTTCAGATTCACAGAGCTTAAATTGGTCCCTCTGAAACTGGCCCCTCGTAAAACTGTTTTTACCAAAATCGCCCCACTGAGGTCCGCACCGTTCAGAATTGTGTTATTTAGTCTCGTACCCGTGAGGTTCGCTCCAGTCAAAATCGCATCAGTCAGGTCGACTCCACTCAAATCTAAATTGGTCAAATCCAATGCGGTACGCCAACTCGGACCACTTCGAGTGAGCCATTGGGGAAAAGACATGAGCTGAATTTCTTGTGCTACTGTTTTCAGATAGACAACCCCCGCTCTTACAAGGATTTTATAAGAACCCCCTGGGTTTAAATCAGATGAAAAAATAACTTCCTCTTGATTTCGATTTGCGCCAATTTTGAATGCTGCTAAAATGACCTTTTCTTTACTTCTTAATGCTTGCAAAGCATTTTCTATCTCTATGATGCTTTGGTTGTCTAGAGTTAATAACCAATTTACATTCAGGCGCGTATTCAGATCTAGATTTTCTCTATTAACCGTGCTAATCGGAAACCCGACAATTTCGCCGGGGTTTATTCCTTTTTCGCGTTTCTGTTGGCACAAGCAAACTATTTCATCCAGTCCCAAAAGATTAATGCTATCAAATACAGCCTTGAGAGTGTCCCTGCTGACTCCGCCATCCGCCGGTTTATTTGCCCAGATTGAAGAGTTATTGAGGGGAGAAGGTGTGAGCGAGGAATAAGGGCGGATCATGGTAATTTTCTCTCAAATGGTTATCAGTTGAAATTTTGTGGCAATGGAAAATTCGTAATTTCTCAATGGCTGAGCCAAGCGAAGCACTTGCAGATTTAGCGAGACAGTCGAGGAGAGAGATCTCCGCCCACCCTACTGCGCAAAGCAAAGACGCCGTTACGCGTTGCTCGCAATCCTCATGTACTCAATATAATTGGAAGATCTTCAAATGAAAATCTGGGTTTAACCTCCCGTTACCGGCGGAAAAAAAGCAACTTCACTGTCTTCAAAAATTTCAGTGGAAAATTCGCATATTTCAAACTGGTAAGCCATTTGTATGTTTCGGTCATAAGCTAGGACTTCGGCCCAAATACCGCCCCGAGTAATCAACCATTCGCGTACTTGCCCGACCATTCTTACTTCTGCGGGAAGCGTCACTATTTCTGTGGAACAACTTAGCTTTTCACGCACGCTGGCGAAAAAACGTAAAGTAATTTTCATTAGATCACTTCCGAATACGGGATAAATTTAACCCAATCCCCTTGATTTATCTGAGTTCCGGGAGGATTATCCACCAACCCATCTCCCCATACAAGTGAAGTTAAAACAGCAGAACCTTGATTTGGGTATAAATCTAAACCACCATCGATATTTCGTCTAACACGTAAAAATTCATTACGCGTTTCCACTCTTGTTCCGGCTTTTGGCCAGAAAAAGTCAGCCCGAATCGAGTAGGATGGCGGCGCCACATCAACCACTCCCTGCAAACGCAATAAAAATGGACGCACTAACAGTAAAAAGGTAACAAAACTAGAAACCGGATTTCCCGGCAAACCAATAAAAAACGATGAACCAATCTCTCCAAATGCTAAAGGTTTACCGGGTTTTATTGCAATCTGCCAGAGTCGTAAGCACCCTTCTGCCTGTAGCGCCGGCTTAATGTAATCTTTGCCACCCACTGAGACGCCGCCTGAGGTAATGACTACGTCACTTTGTTGAGAAGCGTGCTTTAAAGCAGTTCGAGTGGCTTCTAATGTATCAGGCGAAATGCCAAAATCATGAATTTCACAGCCCAAATTCTCTAACAGTGCCGTAAGTAAAAAACGGTTGGAATTATAAACGGCACCGTCGGTTAATGTTTCGCCTGGCATAATTAGCTCATCACCGGTGGAAAAAATGGCGACCTTCAATGGACGTTTTACGGGCAATACAGCGAAACCAACCGACGCAGCTAAAGCTAAATCTTGGGCACGTAAACGCATACCAGCTGACAAAATAATACTTCCTTGCCGAATATCCTCGCCGATATAACGCGTCCATTCGCCAGCTTGCGGGATATGCAATAAACGTATAGCAGAGCCTTCCGCCGTTAAAACGACTTCGCAGTCTTCTTGCATAACTACCGTATCGGCTCCTACCGGAATAATTGCGCCGGTAAATAGGCGTGCAGCAGTACCGGGCTGCAGTGGTACCCCTATATGTCCCGCCTCTATACACTGACTAATTGGCAACAGCGTTTTCCCAGTTGCGATTGCATCGCTCGCCTTAAGCGCATAACCATCCATCTGAGAACTATTAAAGCTGGGGACGTTTATGGGGGCGGTGAGATTGGAAGCTAGAATACGTCGATTAGCTATTATTGTAGGCATGTAGACCGTGTCATAGACCGTGTCTATTGTGGGTCGTTCTTCAGCTGCCGTTAATAAACAAGACAGCGCCTCATTGAGGCTCATCAGAGGCGGGGCATTTCTCATTATTTTTTCATTATTTTTCGTTACTTAGGATATATACGAACTAGAACAATCCGTGGCCCATTCATTTTTTTAACTATGGCATCGAACTGAGCAAATTCAATGCGCTGCCCTTCAACCGGCAAGTCACCGAGTTTTTGCATCAACAATCCGCCAATAGATTCGACTTCTTCATTATCGAGTTCAATGCCTAGCGCGGTACCCAACGTATATAAGGGGAGGCTTCCTTTACCGATTAAAGTACCATCCTCTAGTGAAGTCCAATCGTTTTCATTTTCACGAAATTCATCACGAATCTGCCCAACTAGAGCGCTCAGCAGATTATCCAACGTTAAAAAACCAACTGGCTTACTTCCTTTATACCCAACTAGTGCAAAATGGGGTGCACCTTTGCGAAACCGTGTAAATAGTTCTACTGCCGGCATATTCAGGGGAACAAATTCAGCCTGGCGCAAATAGGCACTTAAATCTAATTTTTTTCCGGCTTGCTGGGCGAGAAATAGATCTTTTAAATGCAAAATACCCAGAACAGTTTTTCCATCGTCATCAAAATAGGGGTAACGGCTAAAACGATTACGCACCATCGTCGCCATATTTTCTTCCAGACTGGCGTTTTTATATATAGCAACAACTTCGTTTATCGGCCGCATCAAATCTGAAATTTCCAAACTACCAAAATCCAATACCTGCACCATGGTATTCCAACCGTCACGCATCTTTTTCGTGCCACCATGACTGCCTCGCAAGATTAGCTTCAACTCTTCGGACGAATAGTGACTGTCGCCACCGTGAGCCAGATCCAATCCTACCCATTTCAATACTTTGTTAGCGCTGGCGTTAAGCAACCAAATGGCGGGGTACATCGTCCAATAGAACGCATATAATCCTGGCGCGGTCCAAAGCGACACTTTTTCGGGAAGCCGGATAGCCATTGATTTTGGTGCAAGCTCACCCACCACAATGTGTAAAAAAGAGATGACAAAAAAAGCAAAGAAAAACGAGACACCGTGAATAATTTCAGTAGAAGTGACAGTTAGAAGGTCAAATAAAGGGAGTAATAATCGGGCAAACGCAGGTTCGCCAATCCATCCCAGTCCAAGTGAGGCTAAGGTAATCCCGAGCTGGCAGGCAGACAGATACGTATCAAGATTTTGATGCACTGTCACCAGCAGCCGTCCCCGCAAGCCGGAGGCCTTCGCAATACTACGGACGCGCGTTTGACGTAATTTGACTAAACCAAATTCAGCAGCAACAAAAAAACCGTTCAACAGAACTAATAACAGAGCGGTCACAACCAATAAGATAATAGTCAAATTAAAACCCTAGTAGAAAATTGCAATAGTAAGGCATTTGCATGTCAGTAGCGCGGGAGCTGCATACCCGGTTACCGGAGAAAACCATTTCGAAAGTAAAGCCTCACAAAAGCAGTATTAGCTATTCTTTTCTAATCCACTCTACTTTTCCAATAGAGTGTTTTACGATTAGTCCCCGTAGTATGGCTCATTTGTTGTGGAGAAATGGGGGAGTTAGCGCCTCCTTGCCGTTGAACCGCACCGATAACAATTGGGTATGTCTGACCACCAATTTCTACGTTAGCAAAAACAGGAGTAAGCGGCATGCCTCCTGCTACAAACGTGGAAGAAAGAGCACCGCCACAATTCTTTGTAACTCCAACTGCGCCTGAGCCGTTAATCAAATTAAGAAAATATCCACGTGCTTCGCCCAGTGTGGTGGAGCAAGAGCCGCCTACAGGCGGTACAGCTCGATTTGTACTGAAGGTAACCATACCGGCGACAATAAGTGCTGACGTGACGGTTTGCTCGCCTGTGCCGTATTGATTTAAATTTAGAAACCAGCCATGGGAATTGGATGTGGGAAGGATAGTACTGCTAATCGGAGTATTAGCATCCACGCACCCTACTCCCGGTAAAATATTAATTATCCCCTCAGAGGTATCGTCTAAATTTATTGCTGGTGCTGAGCTCGAAAGACTAAGGTCATCCCTATAAGCATAAAAACGATTAACTACCGGCGTCGTATAGGGATATTGACTTTGTAATGGATGCTCACGGTCACCTGAACCAAGCGCTAGATAGACGAAATTGCCTGTATTACGAAACAGTGCAGGTGCATACAAAAACTTTCTTCCTGCGCCATTAGTATAGGCAACTCGTTTCATCGCCCAGCTACCTGGCCCCCCTGCATTGAAATCAATTCTGAAAATATTACCGCCCGTATCAACCGCATAAGCACGGTCAACCACACCTGAAGTTGTGACCGCTATTAATGCCACATCCGCGACTACGCTACGGCCATAACCGGTAGGGAACGAAGCCAGGAGTTCGCCGGTGTTCGCATCGATAACATAAACAAGTGCGCCTTTGGAGTTAGTACACGTCGGCGTAGACGTGTTCGCATCTTCACAAATATCATATCCGCCACCCATGATGATAACGGGTCCGGTATGCCCAGGAATACGTGTGGCTACATTGGGTAATGACCATGTTTGTCCCATCGAAGTCAGACCGGATGCCCATGACGACGGTGAGGCAGTGGACACCGCACTGCAGTCGGTGTCATTGGTTAAATTTGGACATCCCACCTTCCATTTAAAGGTAGGCGACGTCGGGGAGGTAACATCGAATGCATAAAGCATTCTTCCTCCCCGCCGCATCGAGGGATATATCCAGATAGAAGAATTATCCGCATTTTGATATAAGCCAATCGAGCCATCAAAAAAGTAATCTTTAGGGGCAGGTGGAATCGCAGCATTAGTAGGCCCGTTGGGATAGAGAATGAGCGGTGACTGTGTTTGCAACCGTTTAAGCTTTGAATACGACTCTGGTGCCACAAATGCCCATTGCTCCTGCCCGGTCGCGCCGTTAATAGAACGGAACATTCCATCGTTCGCGCCATAGTACACATAAACTCCTGTAGAACCACTATAAGTTACAGGTAGCGGCCTTGAATGGATCGTGTCACCATGTATCGAGGGACGCGTTAATGCGGCGGGTGCCGAGGTCACCCCGGGAGGTGGGGGAGAATTGTATTCGCTGTTGACATCTTGTCCGAGAATAAAATTAGTCATAGAAGACAACGTCGGTATGGTCGAACTTGATAGCCCGGAAGCCGATTCCAGTCCTGGCGAAGAGGAACTGAAAGCAGCCAACGCACCGCCCGCCAGTGGTTGAGTATAGATCGAACGGTTTAAATTCCATGTGGTGGCACCTGCCGGATTGTTACCTTTACGAATAACCTCCGCTACCCCTCCTTTTTCCACAATAGGACCATCAGGAGAATCGGACCACACGCTACTCGTCAAGGTAGTACACTCACCTTTTGGCAACGGATTTTCGGTAACATGGCTCCAATACGTATCGGAATCGGTGGTCCAGAAACTTTGCGCACACGGTGACGCAAAACCCGTACCTGAATTGACCGCTTCAAGACCATTAGCGTCGGCGAGCTCAATAGACCCCCCTGAAACGATTTTCAGCTGATATTGCTTCAAATTTCCTTTCCAGCGAGGTTTTGCATCGGGATCCGGACGAAACATCGGAATAAATACCTGATTTTGGTTTTGAGCACGATTAGTGGCACTAATAGGCAGACTTACTGAAGCAAAGGTAGAATTGGTTGCCTGAATCTTAATAAGTATTTTCTTTAAATCATCTGCCAACAATTGGAAGTCAGATAGAGCTACCACATCCGCAAGACCGTAATATTCACCACCACCGTATTTTGCCGCTTGCTGTAAAGCTACCGAATAATTATCATAAACTAGCGCACCATTATTATTGGTGGGAACGCCCACATCCACAACGTAAAGGATAATATTGTTTTTAAGAAGAAAATCAGCCCATTCGACAATCCGCCTCCTCTCAGCAGTAACTCCACCTACCGAAATTCTAGGAATGTCAGCTAAAGCAGGACTGGGAACACCATTATAGGAATTTAAACCAACAAAACCGTTATTCTTACCATGGTTAACTACATATATGACAAAGTTTTTGGAACATGAGGTAGTGGGCCCCCGATAAACACAAGTGCTCGCAGCAGATCCGCAGTTGGGACTATTATAAGCCGTGTAATTGTTCCCAGCCGCATCATGTTGGGGCCCTGCACCGGAATTGGAATTACCCAGATAATCCGCCAAACCGGATTTAGATACTGGAATTTCTCCCGGTGATTGGCTTTTGTAATACCGATAAAGTTCATACAAAGATTCCGCTTCATCCTTAGTACCCACATTGGTTTTGGTGGCCGGATCCGTCGGATTTAGGCTGGTCAATATGGAAATAAGCGAACTATAAGCCGTTCGAGTTTTGCTTGTCCCAGTAGTTGAGTCGATAGTGGAGTAAGTGGTCGGATCGCTCATATTTCTTGCACCGAACCTGACGTACCCGTTCTGAACATCCTCATTCCTAGCAACAGAAAAACCAGGAACAAACATGGCTAACCCAACGTTTATATTAGGAGGCACCACTTGAAGGCCGGCGTCATTTTTTGTATATAGAGAAACGATGGCAGCAATCATCGCGTTTAATTCATTTCCGCCCACCGTCTCGCTCTGGTTATACATTTGACCAGGTAGCAGCGGAATCTCAGGACATGACGATGGATTAACTTTACAGGCATTTGTCGCGCTACGTCCCCAGTTAGCAGTGTTATCAACAAGGAACATCACATTCGGTGCAGCGGTTCCCCCTGAAGGTCCCGAGAAAATATCGCCATCTTCTGCCATCCCAGCAAGATGAACCGTAGTTAAGCAGGAAACAAAAACCACTTTCGTTAATGTGCTTAGATTCAATTTGGGTACAATATTTATCATGTTTCCTCAATAATTTAAATTCAGGGACAGCTGGCCGTAACCGGGACGCGTAACGCCTCGCCCTGATGCACAGTGGAGGTTGAGTTAGTAGACTGATCCGTTGCCACTGCTTGAATGTCCCAAACGGAATTAGCACACATGGAATTAGCCTCCACCGTTCCTTCGACACCGTTTTGCTGCCCGGCACCGATAACGCATCCGATATCATCGAGATTATTTAAATCTAATGACGAGATAGCAATAGGCTGGATCCCAAGACATGTCGCGGTGGTGACAACCTGTATATCATTGGTTGTGCTTCCCCCGACCGATACATAAGTAGTGACTGGAATGTTAGGCATGGTAGAAAATACTGGTTTGCTAATCGCATTTTCGATCGCAGCTTGCGCCGCCGTATCGGTTTGATTACGCAACTGCATATTACCAATCACCTGCAGATTGGCATTACTCAGTTTAAATGACGTTATGCTGATTAAAGTAATGAGCAGCAACATAATCAAAACGATTAAAAGCGTTAAGCCTTTTTGCCTTGAACGGCATAAGCTCAGGTGTCGAATGCAGGGTGGACTCAACGAGTTCATTAGGCTCATGGCGTATTTCTCCCAGCAGCGTTATTTATCCTGACGGTAGACTTATACAAATGACGTTTAAAGGAATCGCTGAAAGGCCCCCTTATCACAGGATCCCCCGAGCCATCTAATCCCATAGAATAGGTTTTTGCAGAGCTGTAACCGGTAGTCGATGTTATATTACGCGCCAATAAATTAATCTTTACGGCAACCGTATTCTGCCAATACGCTACACATGTCGGTGTAGTAGTGGAACTACAGGCATTATAACTATCCGGATCAGCAGTAAACGCCACGGGAATGCCAGTAGGCGAGGTCGGGTCGTCCAGCCCATATTCAATTTGAATATCGTCAATACCCTGCACTAGCGACACAATAGTATATCCTCCAGGCAACGCGGCATTACCCAGTTCCGCACGCTTTAATGTTGGAATTCCGTCCGAAGGCTTATCATTATTGGCGATAAAATAAATTCGGGTAAGGTATTGGTAGATCGGCGCCGTTGTCGTGCAATCTTTACGATGCCGCGCCAAGTTGGCAACAACCGTATCTAGCGCATAGAAAGAAGTTGAAAAATTTCCCGTAGTGGAGCCGAGTTCGGTAGCATTTCCACACCCCGACGCCTGGAAATAAGGCGCATTGACAATTATGGCTTCACATCCGGCATCACCAATTGCGCACGTGCTACTTCGTCGAATAACAAAAATATCTGTATTGGCTTTAACGTCACTCAAACAGGTCGGTGCATTTGCGCCATTATCATAGCCCTGCACAGCAATAGGCAATGCCGTATTTAATCCGCTTAACGTGGCATCGCAAGGGTCAGGTTTCGCAGCAGGAGCCGTTAAAAAAGCAGGGTTAAACTCAGCGAAATAGCCAGCATTTTTAAAATCATCGGTAATCAACTGCATTGCATACCGACCACTTTCGATTTGTTGATTCGCCTTTTCTACTTCGTCACCAGTTCGGATATTATTCACAGCAATTAAGGTAAGGCCCAGAAGAATCACCAAACCCAAGGTAATTGAAATCATCAATTCGATGAGTGATAAACCCACTTGTTTTTTTTTGTTAGTCAGAATCATGATGGTGTAATTCAGAAGATAAATGAGAAAACATCATGAGCATTGAGGTAAGCCAATCGTTACTCGCGATGAAACCACACGACGCATTGCATCATCCTCACCATAACTGCCTTGACCGCAGGTAATAGGAGAGATGCTAGTAGCTTGCATCCCCTGCCAAACGACGTCGACCCGGTAAATTCCCGGCGTACACACCCCGGGGCTCAAATTAGGAGCTTGTATCTGAGTAATACAACCCCGCGCACCGTTCATCGCACCCACACTTGCACCCGCACTCACCTCACCAGCGCCCTTCAGGTCATTGCTCCATTGACACAAATCAAGAGTTACACCGATTCCGCCGGTGCAAGTGATGGGTTGGTCGTCTCCTGTACCGTGGACAGTGGCCGACGCGTAAGCTGAAGCCTGAGAGCTGTTAAGCTTTATTCGTTCAGTCATTTCAGAGAGTAAGAAAAGCGCTTGAGCACGCTGATAAGATTCAAATTGAACTAGCTGCACCTTTCCCTGAAAGGCGGCAAGTCCCAATAAACTAAAGGCCACAAGAATAATCGCGACCAATATCTCAATTAAGGTAAATCCATGCTGTCGATGCTGTTGCAAGCTAAGTTGACGAAGTATTAACACGAGGAAGCCGCCTTCATATAAGGGCGGCCGGTGAGATCGACAGTAATACATTGATATGTGTGGGTCGCACTTCCTGTAATAACGAAGGATGGCGCGGTAGTACCTGAGATTCGTCCTGATGCGCGATAAACAACATGGTTAGGACCCGTCACGGTAACACCTTTAACAGCGGCCCGATTTTCTAATACAGTATTAGTGGTGCTTATTACTTGCCATCCATTTTGCCAATTACCTGATACGGGAGCCAACGTCACCGTTGCATTACGCGTAATAGCTTCACTTCTTGCTCTCAATAAGCTGGAGAATAATTCTAAGGCCGCACTTTTGACGCTTCGGCTGGCTATTAAGTCGGAAAAAGAAGGCGCGGCAAGGCCCGCCAAAACAGCAACAATGCTAAGGACAATCAAGAGTTCGACAAGCGTAAAACCATTGCCGCTTGTTTTCCTAAATGAAAACCTCGTTTTAAAAAAAGTTCTACAGGCGATGTCCATGGTTTATTCCTGATATCAGGCTACCAACAGTTGACAGGAGTTTTATTGCCAACGTTATCAATGGCCAGTGTGCCGCATTGATCATTGGCTTGTGATCCTATTGGAGTAGCCGTAACAGAGAATGAATTTGGTGCCGTGCCAACCGTAAAAGGATCTTCAATCGTATAGTGAGTAGAAACATTGGTGGGCGTGGTCATAGAAAGAGCCGCCAAACTGGGCGCATACGACCGCGAATCTAGCAAATAGTGCTGTTGCTGCTGAGCGATATTCATTAAGTGAACCTGAGCGACAGTCCGATTACCTTTTAACAAATAGCTCTGATAGGAGGGAATGGCGATAGCGGCCAATATACCAACAATTAAGACCGCTACCATTAGCTCAATTAACGTAAAGCCTGAGGATTTTCTGTTCATATCGCGTTCATTTAATAAAAAATACCCCGTCAAATCGTATTTCATTCTCAAAATAATTAACGTTTCCGCATTGTGCAGAGATGTCACCGGTAACGCAAGCGCTGAACAGAAAAAGCAGCGCCCCGATCAACGAAACCGCAACCTTATTGCCTTTGATTATTATTTTCGCAGTGCTTCAATCGTTTCCCATTGATCCAATTTAGCTAACAATAACTCATCAATTTCGGCGTAACGGTGATTCAAATTTTTAATTTTCTCTGCCTGTGTTTTATACAAATTTTCGTCTTGCAACAATGCAGAAATTGTTTGCTGTTCCGCTTCTAGTTGGGCGATTTGTTTTGGTAGCTCCTCCAGTTCACGTTGCTCTTTATAACTGAGTTTTTTCGATTTCAATTCGTTTTTTTGTGCAACCTTTGTGGTCGGCTTCCCAGTTAATTTTGATGCCAATTTTGACTGCTCTTTCACGCTATTTGCATAACGCTCCCAGTCAGTAAAACCGCCGATATATTCATTCCACACACCATCACCTTCCGAGACGATCACCTGCGTTACCACGTTATCCAAAAAAGCACGGTCATGGCTAACCAAGAACACGGTTCCCGTATAACTTTCCAATAACTCTTCCAGCAACTCCAAGGTATCAATATCTAAATCATTCGTCGGTTCATCCAGTACCAATGCGTTAGCAGGCTTGGCAAATAAACGCGCTAGCAACAAGCGATTGCGTTCACCGCCAGACAGAGACTTAACTGGTGACCGGGCACGTTCAGGTGCAAATAAAAAATCATTCAAATAGGTCATAACATGCTTTTTCTGGCCGTTAATCTCCACCCAATCCGATCCAGGCGCAATGGTTTCGACCAAACTGGCTTCCTCATCCAACTGAGCGCGCATTTGATCAAAATACGCAACTTGCAACTTACTACCCTGTTTGATTGTTCCAGAATCAGGATTCTCTTCTCCCAAAATCATTTTTAACAAGGTCGTTTTACCTGCGCCATTCGCTCCAATTAAGCCAACTTTATCGCCACGTAAAACCGTCGCACTGAAATTATTTACTATGCATTTATCGCCATAGCGTTTACAAATTTTATCCAATTCCGCAACGATTTTTCCAGACCGCTCACCGGCAGAAACATCAAGCTTTACCTGGCCCTGGCTGTCGCGCCGGGCAGTTCGTTGTCGCCGTAATTCTTCTAAACGTCGCACACGTCCTTCGTCACGCGTACGCCGTGCTTGCACGCCTTTTCTAATCCACACCTCTTCTTGCGCCAAAAACTTATCAAACTTAGCATTTTCAACCACTTCATTTTCCAGCAATTCCGCTTTGCGTGTTTGATACGTCGTAAAATTTCCCGGAAAAGATAAAATCCGCCCGCGGTCTAGCTCAATAATACGCGTACAAACGTTATCCAAAAAACTGCGATCATGTGTGATGAGCAATACACTACCTTTGAAGTCTTTCAGCAGACCTTCTAACCATAGAATAGAGGAATAATCTAAATGGTTCGTCGGCTCATCCAGCAGCAACACATCCGGCGCACTCACCAATGCCACTGCCAAAGCAACCCGCTTCTTCATACCACCAGAAAGACTGCCAATGCGCGCGTCTCTTTGTAGATTTAAGCGATCCAACGTGGCATCCACTTTGCTAGCTAATCCCCACGCATCTGCCGCGTCTAACTGCAATTGAATATCGTGCATGCGTTCCATTAACGCATCGTCATTATCCCCACCAAACTTCCCGCTTATTGTTTCATATTCTTTAAGTAGCGAAGGTAATTCTCCCAACCCTTCGGCAACGACATCGAAAACATTTTTAGCTGAATCGAATAACGGTTCTTGCTCGACATAAGCAATCCGCACGTTTTGCTGCATGACTAATAAACCGTCATCTAATTTAATCTTTCCTGCGATTACTTTGAGTAAGGAGGATTTTCCCGTGCCGTTGCGGCCAATCAAACCGACGCGTTCACCGATTTCAATAGAAAATTCGGTATGATCGAGTAAGGCAACGTGGCCAAAAGCCAGTTGCGCATTAGAGAGAGAAATAACTGCCATAAGATTATAGACCGCCAGAGTGGCGCGCCTTATTTAAATTGTGAAACGGCATTGTACCGAATTTAAGAGTTGGTGATGATTAGATTTCACTGTGCGGCGGTTCGTCCTCCCACTATCATCATGCGTCCCTGCTTTAGGTAAAAATCCATGAGAACTGCTTGATGACCTCAACCATTATTATCTATTTTTTAAAGACGATAAACCAACAGAAACAGTCGTTATAGCTCCGTTACTGATTCCCCTAAACGCGCGTCAGACTGATCAGGATTAGGTTGGCGATAATTTTTATAAAATGAAATAGCGACAAAAAATACGAATGACACTAGGGATAAAATTGCGACTTGTCTTTGGAGTCTGAGTACGTTGGTGTGACCAGCAGGAATCGAACCTGCATCTAATTCTTAGGAGGAACTTGATCTATCCGTTGATCTATGGTCACACGAGAGATGGCATTTTACCCCAACTCTCCAGCACAAAAGGTATAATCTCAGCTATTTGTTACAGATGAACCAACAAAATGGGTAGTTATATCTTCAACAGTTCTTACGATAATATCTAACTTGGGGGCCATTTCAGCCTAAAATCGTCCAAAAATTTTGGGTAACGATTATCTCGCGATAAAATAGCGGTAACAATTTCAATGGTGGAGTGCTGAATTTCTCACTTCACTTGGTTGGTTTGACACCACCATTAATTCTCCCCTGCAATATTGCTTCACTTTACTTTGCTTTGCTTTGCTCAATGCTAAGGAAGTCACATGTCAGAAATTGCAGCGCACCTCCTTACCTCCTGAAGTTAAACAGCGGTGGTTAGGAACAATACGCAATATCGCTCTGGGTATCTTAGTATTGGGCATCGTAATGATATGGGGTAACCAACTGGAAAATTTTGCTGTTTCGTTGGTGGCCGTTGCGGCAGCGTTTGTATTAGCTACGCGTGAAATGTTGTTATGTATTTTAGGTTCGGTTTTCCGCACAAGTACCGACATGTGCCGTATTGGTGACCGGATCGAAATAAATGGGGTTAAAGGCCAAATTATTGATATGAATTTGTTTTCCACTATTCTGGTTGAATCGACTCAATCTTGTTCACTGAAAAGTACAGTAGGTAGAGTTGTTACGATTCCTAATTCGATGTTTTTTAGCCAGGCAATTTATAACGAGACGCGGCTCGGTTGTTTTGTAACACTGACGGTTCATATTCGGTTGGAACGTGATGACGATTGGCATCTCGCCGAGCAAATTTTACTAGAGTCTGGCAACAAAATTATCGACGAATATGCGGATAAATTAGCGCTCAACTCCAAAAATATTGCTCATATTTATGCCGTAGCAATGCCTTTGCAGCATGCGCAGGTCCGGTTAACCTTGGATGATATAAATCACGTTAATTTGGACCTACAATTACCTGCACCCCTTGGTAAGTCGAATAAAATTGAACAGCGTATTGTGAGAGAATTTTTATCAAAAATGCCCGCCCCGTCGAATTATCAACCTTTCTCGGACAAATCTAATTAAATAATTTGGACCCGCGATGACTAAGCAAAAAAAGATCATAGGAATCACTGCCGCCTCTTTTCGGCACAGGATTTGCTATACGTGTTGCCCATATAGCAAAAACATCCGTAATTTGAGATTGACGAGTTAATTACATTGATTTTTCAGAATACATAGCCTAAAGTGAATTATAGATACTTCGTGAAAAATCTGATCGAGGGGCGGGCACCCTCGGGTTAGTAATTTCTGACAAGAGTTAATAGTATTAAAAAAATTTGCGAAATAAGTTTTTTCGCGGTATGGAATGTCTGCTTTCAGATAATCGTCGATAACCGCCAAACCAAAAAATTGGGTGGTGAAGTAAAATAAATGCTAAAAAACGTACTAAAGTTAAGCAGCAGTTTCATTTATATAAAACCACTTTCTATTACTAAGGTGACATCATGAAAAGCAATCTTGTTATTTCAAAATTAGTTCAAATTCTTTGTCTTTTTATGTTAGGTTCGTCTGCTTTCGCCTATGAACCCATAATTTGTTTTGCAAATATGAAAGTGAAAGGTCAAAAAGATGCCCCTTTCGACAATTTAAAGTCCACTCGTTTTAAGCCAATGCAAAATGTTAAAGAAGATTTTCTGAATTTTCTTCAACCAGCCAATTTTGAAAGACTTGAAAACAAGATATCTTTACAAGGCTTTTATTCTACTTCTTCGAATAATCAAACATCCCCGGATGGGTACTTTATAATATCCTCTACTAATGAGGGTCCGAACATACTCAATCCAAACAGTATGAATGCCCTGAAAATTTTCGATCGGAACGGTGCGCATCAATTTTGCGAACAGATTAGGGATGCCTGCCGTACGGTATTAAACGAGACATATCGTGATTTTTGGGCAGATGTCTATACCGGCAAGGTAGGCGTTAGCAGTTCGGGCGACTGGAAGGATCTTGTCTTATTGTGGACAGAAAGCGGAACAGTAAACAACGGAAAATTATGGGAAGTTCATTCCTATAATTGCACTACAAAACAGGATATATTTGAAGCTAAATGATGTTGTGGAATAATCGTCGATTATACTAAACCGTTACTGCTCCTTCAAAAAAAGTTTATCGGGAGAAACGCCCTTGCCTATAAATAGTTAAAATAGTTATATCTTTATACTTAAAATAAATTTTTCTTGAGTTTTCTGTTTAATTTATCAATAAAGTTGCCCAACGAAACAGCGTCAAATCAGCCCGACGCTGTTTTTTTAATCCCAAATTTTTAAATTGACCTTTCGATTTCAGCCTGAACTGCTTCAACAATCTTCGTCTCAGCATCCACTTCAGCCTTTACCCCTTTATACTCGAAAATTCTGAGTACGGGGATAAACTGCACATAGCCTTAAACTGATGCTGATACAGGCATTGATGCTCCAACGTATTGCCTATTACCGCCGTTTATTTGTGTTAGCTGGGGAACGCCATGAATGCAAATTAGCCTGTATAGGATTGCACGCCGTCGACCGACACACAAATCGTGAGACTGTCACTATGTAAAACTCTTTTTCAAAGACCCCTGCACACACCTTACTGCGAGAACCAAATACGACACGGTGCGATGCTGGCAACCCTTAAATATCCACGTGCACTGTGGTCGCTGCGCTTCGTGCATTTGTGTTTGGCTCGCCACGGTTGTTGGCAGAGGTCTCGTTCATTGTAAAAACGAACACTCAGATCCATTTTTTACAAAATTTTATTCTTCCAGTGCCGCAAACGCCTTATCACGAATAGTATCTACTGAACCAACACCAGCGATCTTGCGATATTTGGGGGCACCAGGATAGCCTGATTTCGCGAGTTCTTTATAGTAATCAATTAATATTTCTGTTTGACTATGATAAACGTCTAAGCGTTTCCTGACGGTTTCTTCTTTATCGTCCTCTCGCTGCACTAACTTCTCACCAGTAAAATCGTCACGATCTTGCACTTCGGGGGGATTAAATTTGATGTGATAAGTGCGTCCCGATGCGGGATGCATACGACGACCACTCATGCGTTCTATAATCGCCTCATCAGGCACGTCAATTTCCAGTACATAATCGATAGCTACCCCTGCGTCTTTGAGTGCATCTGCCTGAGGGATGGTGCGTGGAAAGCCATCAAATAAATAACCCTTGGCACAATCATTTTCTTTTAGACGTTCTTTTACCAAACCAATAATAATATCGTCTGATACCAAGCCTCCAGCATCCATTACTTTTTTGGCAGCCAAACCCATCGCCGTTCCCGCTTTAACGGCAGAACGTAACATATCTCCGGTGGAAATTTGTGGAATGCCGTATTTTTCTTTGATAAAGTTTGCTTGAGTACCTTTACCCGCACCAGGCGCACCTAACAAAATAAGACGCATAATTTTTTTCCTAAAGAAGGGTTAATTTAAGTTTTGAACGATAATTTCTTCTATTCATTCCCATGTTCTGAATAATATTGCCTAACTCGTTGCAAGTCGTCCGGAGTATCGACGCCTGTGGAAGATGCGGTGGCAGCGACATGCACAGCAATCGGATAACCATTCCAAAGTACACGTAGCTGCTCTAACGCTTCATAGCATTCAAGCGGTGCCAGCTCTAAGGTTGAATATTTTTGCAAGAAAGCGTACGTATAAGCATATATACCGATATGGCGATAGACCCGATAACCTGTGGGCATACTAGTTTTTGTCAAGGTAAAAGCATCTCGATTCCAAGGAATGGTCGCACGAGAGAAATACAATGCACGTCCTGATTTATCTATTACCACTTTTACTACGTTTGGGTTAAAAGCGTCTTCTGCGCTCGTAATTAAATGCGCCGCGGTTGACATTTCTATATCCTGTTTAATCTGTGCAGCTGTTGCAGAAATTAGCTCAGGGTCAATCAATGGTTCATCGCCTTGCACATTCACAATGACTGTGTCAGCCGGCAGATCTAATTTTTTTGCTACTTCGGCAATACGATCAGTACCTGACTGATGATCAGCTTGCGTTAGATAAGCGGTAATGCCATATTGTTCACAAGCATCAATAATACTTACGTCATCACAAGCCACCGCTACCAATTTTGCTCCAGACAACTTAGCGCGTTCAGCAACACGCACCACCATGGGCTTGCCAGCCAAATCTGCAAGTGGTTTACGAGGCAGGCGAGTAGAAGCAAGTCGTGCGGGAATAATTACAAAAAAATTATTTTGCGTCATAAGTTGAGTTTGACTCATTTCTCTTCAGTTTGATTAAAAGTGTCTTTAGTGTCATTTTCCGCCAGCGTTAGGTCACGTGCTTGATCCGCCCACATTATGGGAATACCATCACGGATTGGGTAGGCCAGCTTGTCGGCTTTACAAACTAATTCTTGCGCCGCCTTCTCGTACACTAAAGGACCTTTGCATAAGGGACACACTAGAATATCAAGCAAACGAAGATCCACGTTTTTCTCCACTCAATTTAATTTCTTAATAATTTTTTCAATGACATCCACATCCACTTCAACTTCTACCACCACCACCCAGATCCGCGGATCAGTAGCGATATTTTTTAACTGACGGCATTTTACTGCATCTTTTTCTGTGATCAGAATCATATCAGCCGTCAAAGCCTCGAATGGATTATTTAAATATTCATAATGATCGGGTAATGGTAATTCTGAGCATTTCACGCCTTGCTGACGCAACATAGCAAAAAAACGCTCTGGATAACCAATACCTGCTGCTGCTATTACGGTTATTTCTTTATCAAATGAACTTAAATCGCGTTTTTGCGTTGCATCAAGTAACTGCTGCACGAAAGTACCTTTTAACTGCATACGAACGGTATCTTTTGGCAAATTTACACTAATTTCTTCAACTGCATTTAAATTGGCCACGGTAATGTCACGCCTTCTAGTGACTGGCTCCCGTAATGGTCCGGCCGGTAACAACCAGCCGTTACCAATACCCCGTGTGTCGAACAGCATAATCTCCACATTGCGGGCTAAAGCCATATGCTGCAACCCGTCGTCCGCAATGATTACATTTACCTCAGGAAAATTCGCTAATAACAACTGACCGGCCTTAATACGGTCGCGCCCCACGACGACAGGACAGGAACTTTGCTGTGCCAATAAGATCGGCTCATCACCGACTAATACTGCCTTTGACTGCGCTACTACAACACACGGGGCCTCGTGTTTCCTGCCATAACCTCGGGAAATTACGCCTGGCTTATATCCTGTATATTGCAGTTGCTTCAGCAGCCACAGGGTAAACGGTGTCTTACCGGTGCCTCCGACAAAAATATTGCCAACCACGATGACGGGGACAGCTAATTTTTTCTGCTGTAACCATTTAATTCGATACAAAAATGCACGCAGCTTAATAACTGCACCGAATGACCACGCCAAGGGCAAGAGAAGGCGAGTAAGCCAGCCTCGTTTCATCCATGCGTGCATAACAGCATGGGTAATATAGGTTTTGGTCATTAAGCCAGACCCGAAAAAAGCAACTGGCGTATCTCGTAGATAGTTAACACGAATTAGCGGGCATGGTTCTGTGCCGCAAAGGTAATCTTAGATAAGCCGGCTAAGCGTGCCGCTTCTAGAATGTCGATAACAGACTGATGGCTGGCGGCGCCGTCAGCGTTAATGATGACAACTGGTTCCGAAGAGTCTGCACTCCCCAAAAACTCAGCGACTACTTTTTTGATATTTTCAGCCAAATCCGCCGTGTTAACCCGGGCCACCGGATATTCGTTGATCTTGTAATTCCCATGAACATCGACGCCAATCTGGATTTCGTTTGGGTGTTGCTGCACGGTTGCTGCCTCAGCTTTTGGAAGATTGATTTGCAATTCGGTGAAACGACTGTAAGTAGTCGTTACCATTAAAAAAATTAGAATTACTAAGAGCACATCGATAAAGGGAATGAGATTAATTTCTGGTTCAGCACGACCTGCAATGCCCTTACTGTTACCTTTTCGGAAGTTCATTTTTTACCTCAATGCTTCAGAACGGTTGCCATGGACAATATCAACAAACTTTACGGCTTGTTGTTCCATTTGAACGATAAATTCGTTAATGAGCGCACTGAAATGGCGATAAAAGAAAATGGTGGGCATAGCGATCAAAATTCCAAAAGCCGTGTTGTATAAAGCAACTGAGATTCCATGCGCAAGCTGCGCTGGATTAGCGCCCGACGAATTTTGCGCACCAAAAATTTCAATCATTCCCACTACTGTACCAAACAAGCCCATTAAGGTCGCTAAAGAAGCAATTGTCCCTAGCGTAGTTAGAAAACGCTCTAATTCATGAGCTGCGGCATGACCAGCTTCTTCAATAGCCTCTTTCATCACTTCCCGGGGGGCATTCACGTTGCGCAGCCCTGCCGCCAAGACACGACCCAATGGCGAATTTTGCTCTAATTTTTCTACCACCTCATTATTCACTTTGCCACTACGATGAACATGAATAACTTCCGCTAACAAGGTACGCGGTAAGATTCGTTGGGTACGCAGCGATAAAGAACGTTCAATAATCAATGCCAACGCAATAACAGAGGCAATTAACAAAAAATAAATTGGCCATCCAGCCGACTGTAATATGGCAAACAATGCACACTCCTTTTGAATAGTGTTTTGGGCGTAAACCCCTTGTCAAAGATGTTGACACAAACCTGCTATGCGAGCCAAATAAGGGCCCCGGGCGCTCGCAATCCTCATGCCCTTAGGCGCACTCCGGTCATGCGTTTTCCGTGAACCCGTGTCTTTAGCTCGCCCGTTGGATTGTGCAGAGTCTCTTTCATTTTGAAGCATAACTTCGCAATGTAACTCGTTGCGCGGTACTGAGCAAGTACCTGTTGAGTTATTTACCAGCATCAAAAGGTATATGACTCTTTTCTCAACGTAATGATATCCTCGTATATTAGTTATCAGGCATTCGTCTTGGATTGAAACCATTCCCAAAGACCGTAAAGACTTTATTCGCCGGGAGATTCACTTTTTACGACAGGTCGATCTATATTTACATCGGATGTAATATCTATTATTTCGCCAAATGGAAATGTAGTAACAGCATCATAATTTGATCGTGATGGCTGAGCACGCAGATAGGTGCTCTCCGAACAATTAACAATTTCCGCACCCTCGCCCTCCGGAGATAGGTCTTCATTGCTAGATAAAAACTCATTGATATTTAGCTCCTTCCGAGAATCGCCAACGTCTGGAATCTGATCATTAATCAATTCTGGCTCTTCTTCTGAACTCTGATTATTTATCAATTCTGACTCAATTGATCTTTTTTGATACAGGTAATATAAAGCAAAGCCAAGGCCGACTGCACCTGTTATTAAAAGGGGAACCACTATTGATGCCATTACAATAATATTTTCTTTAGTGATTCCGTATATTTGACCTGGTTCAGTTGTTGGAGGGCTGGTTGCAGACGGATAAGCTGCGAAGGTAGTTAGGAGTTTTTTAGTAGGTTGCATATTTGGAAGATTGTTGTATAGAGCAAGTCCTACTTCTTTTATACTTTTAGGATTATCGGTAAAAATGTTTTCCATATTTTTCTCCTGAAAATAAAGTTATCAATTTAACGTGACTAATGTTGCATTTCCCACAACATCTAAGAGATCTTCTTGAGCAAATTCTTTGCGCTGTAACTGATTCCCACACCGTATTCGAAAACGACGATCATAAATTTGCGTCAGTCCCATCATAAATAGGCTGTGCCAACTGTTTTTTGATATGAATCAGAAATTTAATGATTTATCGGAGGCACCACTGTGGGAGGCGCCCCTGACAGCGCTCACGCTTTGTGCAAAATAGAGATATTTGCCCAACGTAGCCTATTTGCCCGCTACACCTTATAGTGGATCTGATCGACATTACCGAATGAATTAAACCGAGATTTTCCGTTAGACCGCAACAACTTCGTAACAAAGCCGATAAACATTAACAATCAGACTAAGAAGACCATCGCAAATTGCACACAACGCTACGCAGTCAATTGCACTCCTTTCAAGTTACCGGGAATGGGTTGCTCCTCCTTGCAGCATAAAGGCCGCCGTGTCGGCAGTGGTGTAAGGGTTGCGCCGGTATAATACAGCGCTCGAAACTTCCCTACCCAGAAAGTTGCTGGAGTCTAAAGCTTTTACGCAGCTCGCCAATTTAAAAGAAGCGGACTTAGCTTTGTGGAAAATCTAGGTTAAAAGTTGTACACAACCTGTGTGGGTAACTTTGTGGGCAATTCATTACAAATTTTTACAGGCAATTGATTTAATATAGATTTATTCAAACTGCTCATAATCTAAGCAATCGCCATTGTCTAATTTTGCGGTGGCTAGCTTCGATAGCTGCCTGTGAAGCTCTCACCCGGTCACCGGGGAGATTTAGAATAATGCTCGATTAACGTTTTTTCGATCGCCTCATTTGGAAGCTGCTTCACTTCCTCATAACAAAAACTCGCCTCGCCATAGATGGGCTGAAGTCCGGATAAAATGGCTTTTTCGCGTCTCAAAGAATAACCTGGGGACTGGTCAGTAAGAATGGTTTCCCACAAATTTTTGCTGGACAAAAAACAGTCTTTTAGTGCCGAATCTAATCGACCAAAAGAATGGTAGTAATCATAGGTATGCTCAGCATGGCACGCGATGTATTTATTGCTGTTGGTAGATTCCAAGGATAACTGTCGAGGCAATTCATGGTTACCTAACATGGCCCAAAGAGCTAAGCCATCCTCGTTCAATTGAAAGCTTTCTGTGTGTGCCCGGGATGGCTCTGGATTCTGGAAAACTAAACTATTCATCTTTCTATTGTTTATGCATCCTAATTCCATTTCTATTCTCCTTTTTTGTTAGGCCCACAAGATAGTGAACCATTAATAGTGCCCAACTTTACAGTTCTGAATGATAACTTCTCAAATGCCAATATAAACAAGTACACTCCGGATTAAATTTAGCAATTAATTCTTAGTTAGAAGGGCTAACGCGGTGCGGTGCAGTATGCACCGCACCAATCACTTGTTTTGCGCTTGTTTTGCGCTTGTTCAAACTAATTGAGCAGTTATTTTAAAGTCTTGTAACTAAAGTGATATGTACCGATTTTGGCTAATCCGGCCTGCTATCTTAGCGCGCAAGTATATTAAGCAATATGCATTTTCGATTAGAAGCGACTAATCATGACTATAACAAAGCTATAATGAAGATGAAGACAAATACTCTCAAACACGCACGAGCATTAATCCCGCTCGTAATCCGACATCAACATCCGAATTAGGGAACAGTACATATTCCGGTATTTCGCCCACTGAATATGTTATGTCATTGTCAAAAGCCAAGGTCGAACCGGGCGAAAATTCAGTAAAATTTGGTGTATTTCGATCAAAGATAAATTGAAAAGCGTCACTTCGTTTAATTAACTCTTGCGCAACCCGGAAAAAAGTTGGATTTAACTGATTTTCCTGCCTCATCAGACCAGAGCGCAGTAATGAACCGATTGCGGACTGAGTGCTCAAAAATTGGCTCAAATCATTTTTTCCCAAGTCACCAATTCGGCCCAGTTCAGCAGTACAACTTATTGCACCAAGGTGTTCGCAAGTGAATGAGCTAAAAGTAACTGATGGCTGTGGGCTTAATATTACCGCTTGAATTCCTGCCGAACCCAACCAACTTAAAAAAGCAAAATTAGTTTTGCCAGGTACAATCGCGAAGGTAGTGTAAGCGGAAGCTCGAATCGCGGTGTGTAAGTCCAGATGCACATTGTTTTTATAGCCCGCAAAAAACTGCTCGGTTACCTCCATTAGCTGATCAGCGCGTTGTGCTTCTATGGTGTTATCTGGTGAAGCCCGATGTAGTGAAAACTTACGATTCAAATCGGCATCAATAAATCGTTTTTTTTCTGCAATGGCGGGTAAATTTCCCACTACAATCATCAGATCAACCCCCAACAAATGAGGCGCGTTGGTTAACTCTTCCAACAGCAACGCCATCATTTCAATTGGTGTGGTTTCATTGCCATGCACTCCGACTGAAATTAATAAACGCATGCGTTCAGTATTTAATTGAGCGGTGTTAATTTGTAGTATGCCCGCGTAAGGTTGGCGTACTACAAATCCAGCTTGCATAAATGAATTTGCTAAAGATGAAAAATCACCTTTAGCAAGGGGGGTAAGAGTTCTGTCCATTATTTAGCTTGGCTCATAATAAGTCAGCCAAATATGCCTACATGAAAATCGCACAGGTTCATAAAAAGCTATGCAGCGCATTCAACATCAACCCCAGATGCAACTTCGGAAAGTGACCAGACTTCCAGCACCGCGCTTTCTAAACTAGGATGTTCTTCCTGCACGGTTTTCGCTTCCAGTCCAGCTTGGGTTAATATCGAGATAATATGCTCAGCTAACGCCTCACCTTGCAGCGCTGGAGAAGGCATAGTCGATACGACCAATTCTAATAAACGCTGTTGGGCGCGTCTAAGTGCATTCAATGCGTGGGTGCGAAGTGGCGTAACATTGGTTTGCATCAACACGGGTTCCAATTGAGAGATTCCCGATTGTTGGCGTAATTGCAGGCCGATTTGTAAGAACCTCACCAAATCCAGTTCTTTTTTACGAGTTGTAGTCAATGTGGAAAATAAAAAATCGGCCATATCCATTATGGCCTCAACCATTTGGCATGCACGGGGGAAAGCTTTCGTTTCCGTTACATATTTACTAAACAACGGAGCAACTTTACTTGGATGTTTAAATAAAGCGGTCAGTTCCGCAAGATTATCGGAATCTTCAATGTGCGGAACTGATAGGACAGCTTCAATTACAGCACGTTGCAGGAGACGACATCGAGCATCTAATTCAGCAGAACGTTCACGTGGCACTGTAAGCGCATGATCGTCTAAAATGGAAAATAAGGGCTCCAAATGAAGCGTTGACCATGCTTGTGACCAGGCCAGAATAACTTCAGACTCCGCGACCCCATATTTAGCGGCCAGTTCGACTAACATAACTGGCCCACAACGATTAACCGCTTCATTGGCTAAAACTGTTCCTAATATGGGATTCGCCAACGGGTGATCTAAACTGTTTCTGTGAGCCACTAACGCTGTCGGGAAATAAGGGGTCAGCATACTTCTGGCCCAACACTGTTCTGTTAAAGGCAGTGCAGATAAAATCCCTTTGTAGCGATTTTTAACATTAGCAACAACCACTGCCAACTCCGGCGCTGTTAATCCTATATTCAGCTCTTTTCGGCGAATAAATTCTAGCTCTGAAGGAAGTTGTTCTAGTTTGCGAGACAGTACGCCTTCTGCTTCCAAGGTACATACCAAATTCGCGTAGGCATTTTGGATCGCTTCTTGTTGCTGAGCTTGTTCTTCTCGCACAATTAACCGTGTTTGCTGAAAGTTATCACGGAGAACCAATTCTACAATATCTGGCGTGATCTTATTCAGCATACCATTCCGTTCCTCTTCCGATATTTTTCCTGCAGTGACTTCACTATCCAGCCAGATTTTAACGTTCACTTCATGATCTGAACAATCTACTCCCGCTGAATTATCGATAGCATCGGTAAAAATACGGCCACCGCTTAAGGCAAATTCGATTCGGCCTGCTTGTGTCGCACCTAGGTTTCCACCTTCCGCCACTACTCTGCACCGCAGGGCATTTCCATCTACCCTTATGCCGTCGTTAGCTCGGTCTTTGACTTGCTCATGGGTTTCAGTAGATGCTTTGATGTAGGTACCAATTCCTCCGTTATAAAATAAATCTACTTTAGCCATCAAAATAATATGTAGTAGCTCCTCGGGGGTGACTGTTTTTTCCTCAGTGCTTAGGGCCAGTTGAGCTTCCATCGACAAGGTAATACTACGTGCATCACGCGGATAAACACCTCCACCTGCTGATATTAGCAGCTTGTTATAGTCATCCCATGAAGAACGGGGAAGATCAAACAATCGCTGGCGTTCTTCAAAGGAAATTTTTACGTCAGGTGTTGGGTCAATAAAAATATGACGATGATCGAATGCTGCGACCAGCTTGATTTGATGCGATAACAATAAACCGTTACCAAATACATCGCCAGACATATCGCCCACGCCAATCATAGTAATTGGTGTGTTTTTCAAATTATGGCCAAGTTCATAAAAATGCCGTTTTACTGCTTCCCATGCACCTCTAGCAGTAATACCGAGTTTTTTATGGTCGTATCCATTGGAACCACCAGAAGCAAACGCATCGCCCAGCCAAAAACCGCGTTCTAAGGCAATACTGTTGGCAATATCTGAAAACGTAGCTGTGCCTTTGTCCGCTGCTACAACTAAATATGGATCAGCTTCGTCGTAGCACACAGTCTGTTCCGGGTAAATCACTTGCCCTTGTAATCGGTTATCTGTTAAATCTAATAAACCTGCAATAAAGAGTCGGTAGACCGCCTCTCCTTCCTTAGCGATCATTTCCCGGGTGGATATTCCGTTAGCATCTTTGGGTACCATCTTGCATACAAAACCGCCCTTTGCTCCTGCGGGCACAATCACCGCATTTTTAACCATTTGTGCTTTGACCAAACCTAGCACTTCGGTACGGTAATCCTCCATTCGATCGGACCAACGTAGACCGCCCCGTGCAACAGGACCACCGCGTAAATGTACACCCTCGAAACGACGTGAAAATACAAAAATTTCGCGGAAAGGGCGTGGCTGCGGTAACCAACTCAATTGTGTTGTATCGACTTTAAATAAAATCGTATCATCGACCTGCTTTTGCTGAAAATATGACGTACGTAAAGTCGCCAACATGAGTTCAACCAACGTACGCAATATATTTTCAGTATCCGCATGGTTGATTTCAATTAGCTTTTCCTTGAGGGTATATAAGGAAGTGGTACCCTCAGCACGCTGAATTGGCGTCAATTCAGGATCAAAGCGCAGCAAGAAAGCATCGGTGATTTGACGAACATAACGCGCTTGTTTTTTCAAACACTCTGCCATATAGCGCATACTAAACCGGCAACCTGCCTGACGCCAGTAGCTGGCATAAGCTCGAATCACCTGTACTTCCTTTGAACGCATATTGGCCTCCACAACCAACGCGTTCATACGACCATCTTCGCCCTCGCCATTTAACAAAATTTCAAATAGTTCTTCCGCTGCTGCGGCAACACCAGGTTGTGCCAATTTTTCTGTACTAACTTCATCCAGAAATAAACAGGTCACATAGGCAATGGCCGTGGTATCGACAGCATTGGCAGAACTAGGGGAGATGAGTGCTGAGTGGCCAAAGATTTTGTAAGCCCGTTCACGTTCAATAACAACCCCTGCGTTATGCATCGCTGGCAATATATTGGATAAAGCGGGAACTTTATTCACAGACTGTAAACGAATGCTGGCGGGTTGTGCCGTTTCAACACGCACTTTAATGCGAGCTGATTTAGCGTATTTCAACACGCCGCATAAATCATGAAAAGCGGTTATAGGAGACGTGACCGCGATATATTCGGCAGATAAACCACTACATAGCTTACGGACGCCCATACGGAACTCCGCTTCGTCCAGTTCGTCTACCAAATGGTTAAACGTGGAGTGCCACCCTTCCAACACACCTAAGAGGGGCAACTGAATGTCCGTTTCTAAATTCAAATCTCGCCTGACTCCTTTGGCAATCAAATAAACGCGTGCTAAAGGACCATGAGTGACTAATGTATCTATCTGAACTTCAGACGCCGCTACCCCACCGCGCAGTTCATCTGCTAACGTCTCCGCTAATTTTGCACTGTACAGTTCGCGCGGCATGAAAATCAGGACATTTAAGTGACGACCATAAACGTCATGGCGCGCGAATACTTTAGCACGCGGCTGTTTGTACAGTGCTACTACCGCACTAGACACTGCAGCCAACCAGCCCAAGTCGGCTTCTAGCACTTCAGCACGCGGAAACGATTCTAAAATTTCCACAAATTTTTCGGAACGAAATCCTTCTGCCCGAACACCTGCCATGTGTAATACGTTGTTAATACGCACTCTGGCAAAGGGCAAATCAGCCACTGCTGTCACTGTCGCTGCGCGGGAAAACAACCCAACAAAACAGTGTTCCCCTAACAAAATTCCGTGCGCATCGCTATTACGCACACCGATAAAATCTAACTGCTGATCACGGTACAGTGTCGCTTGCACATCTGCTTTGACTATTGACAGCGTATCTTCACGATTGTTAAGAGTGTCATAGTCACCGGGAATACTCCGTAAACAATCACCATAAATAGGATGATTTTTATTTTTTAGCACACCAAGTGTTCCAGACAGATCGCGGACTAATTCACGCTTATTCGCCTGGCCTTCCCGATGAGCAGCATAGTAAACATAGCCAAACGTTTCGAAACCTATTTTGTCGGCCCATCGTAAAAATTCGGCAACTTCCTTACCATCTTTGGCATGGATTTCGACTGCTTCAGCTATTTCTAATGTCTTCTCTGAAATTGCGCATGCGTCCTGATGCACTATCGCAGCGTCTCCCAAAGACATGGTTAACCGTTTAAGAAGTAGATTTATTTCCGGTTCTTTTAATTGCTCATCCAACAGACAAAATACGATTGACTCCAACCCGACTTTACTGTCCACTTTGTTGTATTTGTCTGCCTTTGCCTTTTCAGCCCGAATCACCCTACCACTGTTATCGCGGTGCACAGCTAATACAACGTTCATGATTGCGCGCGAAACCACTCGAAGACCACGCAAACTCATAACAATAGTATCGATAAGATAGGGCATATCAGGATTCAAAATCAGCAGACCCGTTGTGTTACCGCCGCGCCCGTCTTGATAGGCCAGGGGGCTGATTCTGGCCCCCTCAGCCGGAGACCAGTCCGCGCACTGTGTAAAGCCTTCCCATAATACGGACGCCAGACTATTCGGCAGAATTCCTGCTAAATCATCTTCTTCCACCGAAGAAAGCCAGGCTTCTAATAGAACAGCTGCAGAAGGATTATGCGCACTCTTGCCTACTTGAACTAAAGCTAAAGTTTGGGTTCGTATTTCTTGAGTTTGATTCATTGGGTTCTCGATGGTTAAAAAGTCTATCGGGGTATAATCTTACAAATCAGTGTATAAAGCAGGAAGATCTAGAATTTCGCTTAACTCAGCTAAAGCCGATTGAACTTCTAGAGCCAGAATCGGATCCGCTAAATCTTCAGGTAGCAGTACGTCGCGATAATGACGTTTAACCCACTGTACTAAACGCGCGTATAAATCTTCGGTAAAAATAATTCCCTGGTGCATAGCATTAGCCTGCTGCTCAGTTAGCTCCACGCGCAAACGCAAACAAGCTGGACCTCCTCCGTTGCACATACTTTGCCTTAGATCTATGCTGAGCAATTCATCTATTGCATCATAACTTTTTAGATTGGCTAAATATGCCGAAACCGCCCTGTTCTGGTAGCATTCCTGCGGGACTAGCAACATCATTTTCCCATCAGGTTTAGTTAGCAATTGGCTATTAAATAAATACGAAGTAACAGCATCAGCCACTGATACTTGCGCACTATCAACACGAATTGCCCTCAGTTCTGCAGCGACCTGCTGTAATGCAGTACGACATTGTTCGATGACAACTTTTTCGTTAACAAATGCTTCCTGATGATAGAAAAATAAATTGCCGTTACCGACCGCAATAACGTCATTATGGAACACACCCAAATCGATCACGTCAGGATTCTGCTGCACAAAAATGGTGCGCGATTCATCTAAACCATGCAGACGTGCAACTGCATTGCTTGCTTCCTTAGATTGACGAGCAGGAAATTTTTTCGGGCTTACAATATGTGCATCCCATTCACTGCGGCCATAAACAAAGAGTTCTATACCGGCAGCACTATATTCAGAACAAAATCGCGTATGATTGGCTGCTCCTTCGTCACCGAAAACAGGCGTAGAGGGCAATGCCTGGTGCACCGAAAAATAATTTTCATTATAGAAAATTGCACGTAATGTCCGCTCCGTTTGTACGCATTCAAACGAACGATGTAGTTTAGTATTTAAATTAGCGACCGTAAAATGCACTCGGCCATCGGCCGTATCGGCCGAAGGACTCACTGTGGCGGCGTTGGCTGTCCACATTGACGCTGCAGAATAAGCGCATGCCAGCAATATAGGTGCGGTACGGGCAGCCGCTTCGATCATTTGTGCCTCGGTTCCCTTAAAACCGAGCTGCCGCAGCAAACGAAAATTGGGTCTATCTTGCGGAGGGAGGACTGCCTGCGCAATTCCACGTTGCGCTAACATGCGCATCTTATCCAATCCTTGTAACGCGGCCTCTTTTGGATTTGATGCCTTGTTAGCGCTAAGGAATGAGGCTACATTGCCAAACGATAATCCCGCGTAATTATGCGTTGGTCCGACCAATCCATCAAAATTATATTCTCGGGCATTTTTCATAAGCGGATTCTTAGAATGTCAACCCGGGTGTAAGTTGCTTCGGCAGTTCCAACAGAACGGATTCCGTCGAAGCAACTGGATAAGCGCAATAATCGGCCGCATAAAATGCGCTCGGTCGGTTATTACCTGAGCGGCCAATACCCCCAAATGGTGCCGTGCTCGCCGCACCCGTCGTGGGTCGATTCCAATTCACAATACCCGCGCGGATACGCGACTGAAATTGCTGCCATAACGTCACGTCGTCACTCAATAGGCCCGCTGCTAGACCATATCTAGTCGCGTTGGCAACACTAATTGCCGCTGCAAAATCGGGCACGCGAATGACTTGTAATAAAGGACCAAACCATTCTTCATCGGGAACCTGATTAACATCCGTAACATCAACAATACCGGCGGATACCAAGCCGGTATTAGCTTGAAGATGACGCATTTCCAACAGTGGCCTCCCGCCTCGGGAGATAAGTTCAGCCTGAATATCAATTAATTTTCTTGCGGCAGCACATGATATTACCGGTCCCATAAAAGGTGCAGGACTAAGGTTATACTTACCAACTCGAATTGCAGAGGCAACCTGAACTAAACGTTTCAAGATAACCTCACCTTGCGTATTGGCGGGGAGGATTAAGCGCCGCGCACAAGTACAACGCTGACCGGCACTGATAAAAGCGGAGAGAATAATGTGATGCACTGCTGCATCACGGTTTTCTACATTCCAAACTATTAACGGATTATTCCCACCCATTTCCAAGGCCAACATTTTTTCAGGTTGCCCGGCAAATTTTTTATGCAAACTAACGCCAACCGCATAGCTGCCTGTAAATAACACACCATCAATTTCACTGTGTTCAGTCAAAGAAATTCCGGTATTCTTTCCGCCACTAACCAAATTCAGTACGCCTTTGGGTAGACCCGCCTCGATCCAATACTCCATCATTTTCATTGACGTTCGCACCACGTATTCGCTTGGTTTAAATACGATGGTATTACCTGCTATTAATGCAGGAACAATGTGCCCATTAGGTAAGTGGCCAGGAAAGTTATACGGGCCTAGTACAGCAAAAACGCCATGTGGACGATGCCGTAACACGGCGGAGCCATCATTGACTTCGTTGGAAAAGTGACCGGTGCGAACGTGATATGACTGAATAGAAATATCAATTTTATTAGCCATGGAAGCAACTTCGCTCCGCGCTTCCCACAACGGCTTTCCAACATCTTGTGAAATAAGTTCGGATAATTCTTCGATATTGAGTTTTAATAAATCACGGAACTTACAGCAAATATCAACACGTGCAGCTAGACTAGCTTGCTCCCAAAGGGGAAAATGAATGCGCGCAGCTTTACAAGCTCCTTGCACTTCCACTTCAGCTGCTGAACTACCTTGCCAAATGGTAACCCCATCCGCTGGGTTAACAACGCTAAACGGTTCACCTGTACCAACGACCCATTTTCCGTCGATATAATTGCTGGCATTAATTTTATTCTTCATGCGCCCTCTTTTTAACGGACAGTGGCATAACTCTTAACTGAGCATCCTTCTGAAGAGGACAGCACAGCACTTGCTGCTGTTCGTCTGTCAATAATATTTTTCCATCCCTTGCTGCTCTATTGGAAACAATAGCCCGATAATTTTTCAAGTTCGTATTTGCCACCAGTGTAGACACATTAACTGGTTCGTCCCTCATTGCTGAATCGTAAGTTTCCACTTCCACTAATTCACTCACTTGGGCGGATCGTAATTCATTTATCCGTGCCTGCAAAACAGGGCCGGCATCAAAAATATCAACATAGCCTTGGTAAGAAAATCCCTCTTCTTCTAATAGACGACGAGCGGGTGCTGTGTCGACATGCACCTTCCCAATTACCTCTTGTGCTTCCTGTGCCAGATACGTTACGTATAACGGATAGCGCGGCATGAGTTCAGCAATAAACGATTTTTTTCCGACGATACTTAAATCATCCGCACGATTAAAATCCATTTTGAAAAAATGACGACCTAAGTTATCCCAAAACGGTGAACTACCATCCGGACGTTGGAAACCACGTAATTCAGAGATGAATTTCTCATTAAATAGATGTGGAAATTGAGCAATAAATAAGAAGCGGGACTTGGAAAGTAATTTACCGTTAATACCACTCCGATGCTCCGGATGTAAAAATAACGAACATAGCTCTGAACTACCCGTTAAATCATTGGACAAATACAACGTATCCATACGCAAATAAACGTTAAGCGCTTTGCTTGAATGAACCAAGGTGCCAATACGGTAATTATAAAAAGGCTCTTCTAAACCAACTCTACTTTTTATCGCGCAGACACCAATGAGTTCGTTACTATCAGTTTCTTCTAAAACAAATAAATAATCACGATGCTCTGGTGAAATTTTTTCAGAAAAAGAATCACAAGCTACATCAATGCGTCTGCTCAACATTTTTTTATCTGGCTTTAATGTTGTCATTCCTCCACCAGTTTTAGTAGCTAAGGATAGTAAACCCTCTAAATCTTCTTTCCGAATTGCGCGCACGACTTTCATTCCAAATTCCTCAGTATTGCTACCTGGTCCTAAAATCAGGCTTTCGCAATTTTCGCTAACGCATATCCCAACCGTTTTGCAGCTTCTTGGATTTGCTCATCACTAACAATTAACGCCGGTGCAAAGCGGAGCACGTCAGGTCCGGCGATTAAGATCATCAAACCTTGTTCTTCTGCGGCTCTAGTAATCTCTTTAGCACGACCTTTATAAGCCCTGGTTAATTCAATACCTACCAACAATCCTTTACCCCGGAGTTCACCCAGTATCTGCGGATACTCTCTCTGCAAACCTTGCAATGCCACCATAAAATTATCAGAGGCTTGTTGTACGCGGTGTAAAAAATGCGGGGAATTAATGATATTCAACACTTTAAGTGCAACCGACGCTGCTAGCGGATTGCCACCGTATGTTGTCCCATGCGTGCCTACTGAAAATGCAGCAGCAACTTTATCGGTGGTAAGCATTGCACCGATTGGGTAACCATTACCGAGCGCTTTTGCGCACGTCAAGACGTCCGGTATAACGCCGTAACCCATGTAAGCAAACAACTCACCTGTACGCCCCATGCCACATTGCACTTCGTCAAAAATCAATAGAGCGCCCTGCTGATCACATAACTCCCTCAATACACGCAAATAGTCCGGCGTGGCCGGCGTTACACCGCCTTCGCCTTGAATCGGTTCGACGATCACGGCACAGACACCGCTGTCAATTACAGCACGCGCCGCGTCAATATTATTAAATTCGATGTGCGTTAATTCAGGAGGTAATGGGCCAAAACCTTCGGTGTATTTCGGCTGCCCCCCTACTGACACAGTAAACAAAGTCCGTCCATGGAAGGCGTTTACACAAGAAACAATTCTTTTTTTATGAGAGTGACCAAAGCTATCCGCATATTTGCGCGCCATCTTCAACGCCGCTTCATTCGCTTCCGCTCCGGAATTACAGAAAAACGCCCGATCAGCAAAAGTCGTCGCGACTAGCGCGGAGGCCAACTGAAGCACTGGCTCGTTAGTATACCCATTGCTGACATGCCAAAGTTTTTCCGCTTGCTGTTGCAACGCCTTTACGACTTCAGGATGGCAATGACCCAAGCTAGTTACTGCAATACCTGCACCAAAATCCAAATACTGCCGGTTCTCCTGGTCCCACACATCTAAACCTTTGGCGCGCACAGGAATTATGCTGGACGGTGCATAAGTTGGTACAATGACTTCGTCAAATGTGCGACGGGTAATAGGAACAGCCCGTGAAAAAGAGGGAACGGTAGGGCTTTCGGCTAATGAAGTCATGATCGGCTTAAAGGTTGTGTGAGAAGGCATTATTGTACCAACACTGAAGCTGAAATTTCTTCTATAACGACGACATATTTTTATAACTAAATTTTAATCTCACCGGTAAACGGTCTATCTGTTCCCATGTATAGCTATGCGATTTTGGCGGAAATACAACTATTTGATATAGCGTGCCCATCTCAAAAAAAGTTCCAGTTACCCAAGAATTTCCCCGAAGCCAAGGGTGCTTCTTTCAAGCCGTATAGCAGGGATAGCGGAGGCCAGATATCGAGCTGTGACAACGTCGAACGACGCCGTCGAGATGACTAAGGGCAAACATTGGGGAGTCCATTTGGCTTCATAGTGTTACACGCAATTAGCGATATCATTTTCTCGGCTGTTCGTACTCCTCATTCTTACAACGAATTTATAGCACTCTAATGGAAATCGGGCGTTATTGTAGCTGCTCTCTTCAGGTTGGAGACCAACGAATATTTTTAAGGATGCGATGAGCATCGCAGAACTCACAGGTAAGCCCTTCTGGCTCTTTTACCGCACACCCGACAGGCCGGGGTGCGATAATGGCACGTAACAATCCCTATGTTAGGATGCTCTTTTTAAGATTTTCCATACGCTGTCTTTTCTCTCGATTCTGAGCTTGTAAAGTACTAATAGTAATCGGAAGTGGCCTCTTCTTTGCACCTAAACGCACACCTGCGACCGCAAGTTTATTATTACTTCTCGCATTAAGTCCAATAACGTCAGGTGAAGCGGTATTTTTATCCTCACTATGCCCGTGCAACATTCTTATATTCCATATCGAGGCAACGACTTGCATTTCCTGATGCGTTGGGCGAAAACCAGTGAACTCGTCAAATAAAGTCGCATTTAACTCACGCTCTTCCGCCGTGCTCTGTTTTAATACCAAGTCTGGACGTGGTCGAGGCTGTCGATTGATTCCGGCAACTAACTTGTCCATTTTAATAGGCTCAGAGTAACGCTTTGGCCAAGTAATATCAATAAAAGCCGTTGAAATTACTGAATTCTCACCGTCCTTTGAGAGCTTAAAACCATGATGCGAATAAACGGTCCGTGCGTCTTCATCGTAATATGCATTGAGGAAAACTTCATTTTGATGCGCTTCCCATTCTTCCGGTGTCGCGGTATCTTTTCCAAAACAGCCGAACGAAGCACAAAAATTGAGCACTTCAAATCCAGGCGTCAAATTAAACGAAGATATATCTCCGAAATTTTTAGTTAGAAAAACGTCGTGATTTCCAAGCAAATAAAAATCATTCTCTGTGAATTGCTTATGGATATTCGTCCGTATTATCCGGTCAGCATTTTTATTGACAGAGAATCGGTCGTGGGCGCCATCGCCCAAACATCTAAACGGTGTGTGACCTCTTCGGAAACTCAGATGGTTAACCAGTTCATCCATTTTCTCCTGGATAACTTCGTCAGTTTGAAACCTTGCCCATAACAATGGTCTCATCCAACGTCCCAATGAAAACAATTTTTCTGATGCTTCGCCCGGTTCACTTATGGCTTCAATTAATTCTGATGGCAACTCTATACCGGCCTTCACTACACCTTTTATACCGTCCAGCATTTCCCTCAAAATTTGATCAGCTAATTTATTATCCAGAAGCTTGCCTGAAAATACATTCAAATGGTCAATGACTTCTGCTTCTGCATTTATAACATCTGCTAAAAGTACCAATCCAACTGCGTCACTAATCGTTATTCCAGCGTAAATACTACCGACGATTTGACGTGCAGAACTTCCATCCAGATCTCCCAAAACAATGGGAGATTTACGTCCCACACTTGCGACATTTTCCAGTTCAAAAAGAGGATGGAATAGCAATTTTGCGGTTGGAGTAAGTTTCTCATATAGGCTAAGCAGTGTGAGCCTGCTACGTAACTCTTCTAAACTGTATTTCCCCAGATAAGTTAAGAGTTGCCCTTTATCATTTTTTAGTTCAAGGATGATATCCGCATTTTGATCCCAACTATTCGCGATTATATAACCCTGCCCTTGAAACCGAATTTCAAGTGCGTATACATCAGGTGCCAATTCTGATAGCCCCCTCAAGAGAGTGTTAAAATCTTCGCTGTTAACAATTGCAGCAGCTTCTGCTGCATTTGCCTGAATACTGAAATCCGGAGAAATAATTTTTTGTAATGCTGAGGATACATCAGTTGGAACGTGCCTTTGCTTCGTTGTTATAGTTAGCTGGGCTGGTATGGTTTCAGAAAAAACATTGTTAGAAAATGAAATGTCAAAAATGTTCATAAGATAAAAGTAAAAGCAAGAAAATGATCTGAGGATCAGGTTGATGAAATGGAATTAAATCGCTGATTGTTAAGAATAAAAAATGTGCTTCTATCGGAGCAATACTGAAATCGTCTGGATCATTAATTGCATCCATCATCAAGCCAAAATAAGACAAGATAAACAGGGCAAACGAACTGTCTGAATTTTTGAAATCACTACGTTGGACCATTACGCCCGCGATACATGAACCCATGTGTGACTAGAGTTTTCCAAGAATAATAAGAAAAATTTATAATCGGATTTTTTCAGTTCGCTAGAGGGAGAGAGGTTCTCATTGCTAAGCTACTTCCACCATCAAATCCCTACCCCCACTCATCGTGTTCTTCGAAGCACATTTATTCTCTAATTTCGAAATGGGCGAACTATAGTGATTCGATAACGCGCAATCAATTGTGGTTAACCACAGTTAGGGTTAACCCCAATTCGGGTAAACCACAGGTGATATTTGAGGGGAAAAATGGTATGTGGACTAATACGTCGAAGCTGATGCTGATAGGCTAAGTCAACTTGAAAAAGAGGCAAGCGAAAAAAGGTAATGGTGAAATGGAGTTCTGTACAATAGCCCCTTCTTTGCGAAAAAATTATAATGAACTCACACAAAAACAAAACCCTTGCAGCACTCCTCGCCGCAATGGGCGGTACGCTTGGAGTTCACCGTTTTTATTTAAAAGGTGGACAGGACAAATGGGCATGGTTACATCTGATGAGCCTGCCGGTTTCGGGCTTGATTTATCTTTTAAATCAGAACATAAATCCGTTCTTTACCGCCCTTCCGATCTTGGTATCCACACTGACTGGTTTTATAACCTGTTTGGTTATTGGTACCACATCAGATGAAAAATGGGATGCACAGCACAACGGTGCTTCTTCCAAGAAGTCAAATTCTGGCTGGCCCATTGCGATAATTCTAATAGTTACTTTAGCCGTGGGTGCATCTTCGTTGATCGCTGTGATCGCACGTACCTTTGATTTACTTTTTACGGGCGGCGCATATGGGTAACCTAAGCTTGATATTAGATCGAACTTAATTTGAGCATCCAGCCAGTTTTCTCACGCATTGGTATACAGCTGTGTGGTTTTATCGTGATCTCAACTAAGAAAGTCAGCCTGGTGCGTTGTAACCTGTATACTATTCTCGACTGTAATGCCATATTTAGAGACTTACTTTTAAGTAAGCTAAGTTAATTAAGTTAGTTTCAGAAAGAATTACACTTTAACGTTATAGCCAAATCGGATTATTTAATGAAAATCAAAAAAAATATCGGCTCATCTCGCGTGCTTATCTCCTCGTTGTTAATTACAATGCTTGCAGCCTGCGGGCACAAAGAAGATTCCTCATCACCAGATACTGTTCCTCCAGATGTAATAGTTCCTACGGCTACAACCGTTTCTGGAACCGCTGCAACGGGGGCTCCAGTCCTAGGCGAGGTAATTGCTTTTGACAAAAACTTTAAAACATTTGTTACAAAGACTAATAACGATGGCACCTTTAATCTTGAATTAAAAGACGGTACTGCTCCCTTTATGTTGTTCGTATCAGGTAGCTCTAACGGACAACCCGCGGTTCTCGCATCTTTTGTAAAGACGAAAGGGGGGACTGCCAATATCACTTCCATTACCGATTTCATCACCGCACTAGTGGGTGGAGTACCGGCAGCTAATTTACTGCTCGAGCAATGTAAAACTGCCCAGCCAAATTGTGACAAATTCTTGCAAGGCCTGATTGAGGGTCCCCGAGCTGATGTTGTGAGGAAGTTGGTCCAACAAGCGCTTGTTGCAGTCAATCCAAACAATTACGACCCAATGACCGTTAATTTTAGGGCGGATGGCACAGGCATGGATGCGGTGCTCGATTCAGTTAATGTCAGCTATAGCCCCCCTGTTGACAACAACCTTTGGATTGCGTCAATAAAGCCTAGAAA
This sequence comes from Solimicrobium sp., assembly GCA_021155915.1. Taxonomy (GTDB): domain Bacteria; phylum Pseudomonadota; class Gammaproteobacteria; order Burkholderiales; family Burkholderiaceae_D; genus Solimicrobium. The sequence goes on from JAJNBE010000005.1 coordinate 44,789, forward strand.
TGTTGCTGGGGGAGTACCTGTTGTTTTTGTCACGGCGGAACTGTCAGAGGATACGGACCGCGATGTTAACTCCAGTGTAACGATAAGCAACACTGATCCTGCAACTGTAAAAAACGAAATAAACGTTGCTACCGAAGCATTGGAACAAATGAAGGTATGTTTAGCTTCGTTAAACGCTTTGTATCCGGTTGGTATGACCAGCGCTCCGAGCCCGGCAGAGATTAATCCGTTTATCGATGCTACCTTCATGAATAACGGCGTGAATAAAGAAAATTATGTTAGGGCACTTACCCAATTAACTACGTTCGGCGGCGGCTTAGCACGGCCGAACTTATTTGCTGCTAACCTTTCTTATAGCAGCATGAATTTCAACCCAAGCAGTAGTGGTGCAATTAACCCAGCAAGCGCTCCACTCAATCTTCAAGCTCCTGTACCTTATGCTTGGGTTAGTCTGGGAAATAATCGAAATTGGAAATTCGTTAAAGGTCAAGATTATTCTGGTTGCCCGGGGGGTTGGAAAATAGCTGGAGACCAGCACACTATTGAGATGAAAATGGAATCCAGTGTACTCAGGACCTCTTCGGGCCCTTCAAACCCTGCCACCTATTCACACTCACTTTCTATTCATGCTCTGCCTGAATACAGTGTGGGTTCAATTGTTATCAGTGGTTCCGGATTGGCAGTTTATAGCGGGAGTCCAGTTTCACCGGTGGGCCAGGCAAAGCCCATCACCTTGTTTGACGTTGGCAATGGTCGTAACTACGTGATGCGCGGACAAGTAGATGACGATGGGGTTCTCGTTCCCCGTGGTTTTTATGGTGCTAGAGATGCTATAACTAGTTGTCAGGATTTTCCTGCTATTGTGCCGACCGTGCCAACAGGAACCCCTTGCTATGATGAGACCAAGATCACTCCAACCGGGTTGGGAAAGGCAATGTTCACGTGGACGTTATATACAAATAGAGATGCCACCGGAGCTGTGGCCGCGGTAGTTCCAATTCAAGTTGACGCTGTGCCACTTCCCGCTTCGTTTTTGACACAACATGATAAGGACCTATTTCCACAAGAAATTACTACGCCTACTCTTTCCGCAATAAATCAGTTAATAGCAGAAAGCGGCCAAATAATAAGAGATAATGCTATTTTTTATAACTACAAAACTTCTTCCTTGTTTAACCCAATTAGCGGTAATTGTGCTCTTGATTTCGGTGAAGGGTGGAACATGCAGCAGAGCCAAGACATGACTCTTTCAGCCTGTTCTTTTACTAAGGACGGTTTAGTGTCCGGATCTCTTGTTAAAGGTGCTTATCAAGTAACTAAAGGGACTTACAGCATAACAATTCAGGCAGTCGGAAACAACCTTATTTCAAAGGGTAACCTGCCTTCCTAGATAGAAGCATAAAGAAATGCCGCTTTGAAAGATGAGCGGCATTTTTTTTAACTCAGAAACGGTAGTTAAAGAGATCTCTGCATAACCGAAGCAAACTAGTCAAAGACAGGGCCTATGGAGCGTAGTAACCGGCATGTACTCAAGTACATGAAGATTGAGAGCGCGGTGCAACACCGTTCTTGGCTCGCGCGGTAGTAGTGCAAAGATATCAACTTTACGAAATCATTGACAAGCTATAAAAATTTTTAGGAAGTCAGCAATGAAGCTGGGCACATCGGCGCCCACCCTACGAAATCAAAACTGCTGCACTGACAATGCCAGTGTTCCACAGCCTCCCAACAAAATGCTCGTTCGTATTCCTGGCACCTGCACTAAAAAATGCTCCGAAAAGAAACGCGAAGTTGCAATTTTTGCCTGATAGAATGATATATCCGGTGCATCATGGTTTAACTTTTCAAAAGCAACCAAAGCTGCCCGCGCCATTTGCCAACCGCCCAAAACCATCCCGGCCAATTTTAAATACGGGACACTTCCGGCAAATACCGCTTTGCTATCACTTTTCACTGTATTAACTACAAAATTAATGACCTCGTCCATTGCGTTCACGGCTGCAGACAATTGCGCTTCTATCGCCATTAAATCCGGCTGGTACGTTGCTGCCAACTGCGCTGCAGTAGCACGTATATCAGCTAAAAATACCTTTGCGACGGCGCCCTGGTCGCGTGCTGTTTTACGTGCTACTAAATCGTTTGCTTGAATAGCCGTAGTACCTTCATAAATGGTTAAGATCCGCGCATCGCGATAATGCTGCGCCGCACCGGTTTCTTCGATGAAGCCCATCCCACCGTGTAATTGAATGTTGGTCGACGCCACATCTATCGACATCTCAGTCGACCAACCTTTAACAATCGGCACCAAATATTCATACATCGACTGATTTTTCTTACGTATTTCCATATCGGTATGGTGGTTTGCCGTGTCAAGAATTGCGGCAGCTACATATGCTAAAGCACGTGCTGCTTCCGTTTGCGCACGCATTGTCATAAGCATACGTTTAACATCAGGATGATGAATGATCGCAACTGGCCCAGCTGAGCCGTCTAGATCACGCGACTGAATACGCTCTTTAGCAAAAGCCACCGCTTGTTGATAAGCTCGCTCCGCAATGGCTATGCCTTGCACGCCAACGGCAAACCGGGCTGCGTTCATCATAATGAACATATATTCCAAGCCGCGATTTTCTTCGCCAATTATTGTACCAATTGCCCCACTGTCCGCATCGCTCGGTTCGCCAAATTGTAAGACCGCAGTAGGGCTAGCTTTAATACCCAGTTTATGTTCGATGGAAACACAATGGACTTTATTATGCTGGCCCAACGAACCGTCGGAATTAATCAAAAACTTAGGAACAATGAATAACGAAATACCTTTCACACCTTCCGGGGCATTGGGTGTACGAGCTAACACAAGATGCACGATATTTTCTGCCATATCATGCTCACCATAAGTGATAAAAATTTTGGTCCCGAAAAGTGAAAACGTTCCATCCCCCCGCGGCAAGGCACGCGTTCTTACCATTGACAAGTCTGAACCTGCTTGCGGCTCAGTTAAGTTCATAGTTCCGGTCCATTTTCCACTAATAAGATTTTTCAAATAAAGTGTTTTTTGTTCAGCATTACCGGCCGTCAATAGCGCTTCAATAGCTCCGTCGGACAACAACGGGCACAGAGCAAATGAAAGTGATGCAGAATTTAACATTTCAATGCACGGCGTCGCCACGATTTTTGGTAAACCTTGCCCACCAAATTCAGACGGATGTTGAACACCTTGCCATCCTGCTTCTCCATAGAGTTTAAAAGCTTCTTTAAAACCTGTCGTCGTGAATACTTTGCCATCCTTCCAGTAGCTGGGCGCCTGATCTCCCACCCAATTTAATGGGGCAATAGCGCTGGCCACAAATTTGCCGTGTTCTTCTAGAATAACGTCAACCGTTTCACCGGTGGCTTCCTCACATCCGGGCAAAGCGTTGATTTTTTTTAACCCTGCTAATTCATTAATAGCGAATAACATGTCTTTCAACGGGGCCTGGTAGGTAGCAGTCATTTCATTACTCCATAAAGAGAGACCTTTGCTCAACCGTAGCGAGCGAGCGGAAGTCAAGGCGCACGGATCGCAGCACCCGGAATGTACTTGAGTACATCAGGATTGCGAGCACCGTGCAACGCCGGATTTGGCTCGCGCACCAGGTTGTGCAGAGATCTCAAAAAAAGGACAGGAGGCAGTTTGAAACAAGCCGGCTGTCCGTGTATAGCGGTACTCATTATTTTATCGTTTTGGCTAACCCCGCGTATGAAAAAAAAACGCAGCGCAACCAGGAAACTGTCAACCTAATTCCGCAATTAGCTTTGGCACAATGTCGAACAGATCTCCCACAATGCCATAATCAGCAATCGAGAAAATGGGGGCTTCCGGATCTTTATTAATCGCCACAATCGTTTTGGAATCTTTCATCCCAGCCAAATGTTGAATTGCACCGGAGATTCCAATCGCAATGTATAACGATGGCGCCACAATTTTTCCAGTTTGACCCACCTGCCAATCGTTTGGCACATAACCGGCATCCACAGCAGCACGTGATGCGCCCATAGCGGCACCTAACTTATCAGCTAAAGGTTCCAATAATTTAAAATTGGCGCCAGAACCCATGCCCCGGCCGCCTGACACAATAATCTTCGCGGCCGTTAACTCAGGCCGCTCCGATTTAGCCACTTCGCGCGATAGGAAGCGAGATTGTCCACAATCGGCTACGACCATTATTTTTTCAATTTCAGCCGATCCTCCTTGCGCTGCACAATCAAAACCCGTGGTACGCACCGTAATAACTTTAATTGCATCAGCTGATTGGACTATCGCAATGGCGTTACCTGCATAAATTGGACGCTCAAAAGTATCGGGGGTTATCACTTTGGTTATTTCAGAAATTTGGGCCACATCTAGCTTAGCCGCTACTCGAGGCAAAATATTTTTTCCATAAGCCGTTGCAGGAGCCACAATGTGACTATAATTAGAAGCAACCGCCAGAATTTGTGCTGCACAATTTTCTGCTAATCCATCCGAAAAATGCGCTGCATCAGCAATCAATACTTTAGCTACACCCATCAATTGCGCAGCTTCTTCGGCGATAGCCATACAATTAAATCCGCTAACCATAATATGAACTGCGCCCCCCAACTGTGCTGCAGCAGTTACGGCGTGAGCAGTGCTAACTTTCAGACTGACATTGTCATGTTCAGCAATTACTAAGGTCGCCATTTAAATCACCTTCGCTTCGTTTTTGAGTTTAGCGACTAAGGTCGCGACGTCCGGCACTATATGTCCAGGGGAACGTTTTGCGGGTTCAAGTACTTTTATGGTTGTCAAGCGAGGAGATATGTCCACATTCAACTCGACTGGTTTAACGTTATCCAATTGCTTCTTCTTCGCCTTCATAATATTAGGCAATATTACATAACGCGGTTCGTTCAAACGTAAATCTGTCGTAATAATTGCAGGCAAATTCAATGACAGAGTTTCTAAGCCGCCGTCCACTTCTCGGGTGACAGTGGCCCGCCCATCTGCGACAACCACTTTCGATGCAAAAGTGGCTTGTGGCCAATCTAACAGAGCAGCCAACATCTGACCTGTCTGATTACAATCGTCGTCAATCGCCTGTTTGCCTAAAATAATTAAGGAAGGTTGTTCTTTGTCGACCAGTGCTTTCAACAACTTTGCCACTGCCAAGGGTTGAAGTTCAACATCAGTTTCAACTAGAATACCCCGATCTGCCCCAATTGCCATTGCAGTACGCAATGTTTCCTGACATTGGACGACTCCGCAGGAGACGGCAATAATTTCTGTTGCAATGCCAGCTTCTTTTAAACGAACTGCTTCTTCGATGGCGATTTCATCGAACGGGTTCATTGACATTTTTACGTTAGCAATATCCATGCCCGACTGATCCGAGTTAACCCGCACCTTGACGTTGTAGTCAACAACACGCTTGACTGGTACTAAAATTTTCATATTTGCCTTGAGTTCGGTGGACGTTTTCTAGAACCGGCGATTATAAACTGAGACATGAATCTAATCTACGAACCATCAACAAGTTCTCGTTATTCAGTAGAAAAGTAGCTTTTTATCAATGTGGTTTACCCTAATTGCACCCTATCGCGCATAAGTGTAAAGTTCGGCCCGATGCCTTATCTAGACATAAAGCAGAACCAAAACTCAACACGAATAATAAGCCTCACCCTATGGAACCTCTCTCTCCCCTTAGCTATATCTTCCGATTCAATCCACAAGATTCCATTAACGCGATGAAGTTAATGATAGAAAATTCCGATGTACAAGCTTTAAATAAGGCACTCAATATAACTGTACTTACCCACGATGTATTAAGTCTTTTGTTTAAAAAAGCATGCCTAAGCGACAACCTTACTATTATTAATATGATGATTAGAAATGAAAGCTACACACCTGCCATACTGGGCAATATTTTAATAAATAGTATTCACAAATATGGAATCAGATCGAAATTAGCATTCGAGTTACTTCATAATTTCGTGTTCAAAGAAAAAGCACTGAACGCAGCATTTCGTATTGCTGTGGAAGATGAGAGTAATTTAAGTGATGATTTGGATATCATTGACTTATTAGAGAGCTATGGAGCAAAACTATAATAATCCTAGACTCCTCTGTTGGACAGGTTCACCCTAGGTTCACCATAGGTGCACCATAGGTTCAATGGTACGTTTTTCCGGCTTCCTGGTCGCATCATTTCTTCTGGTGCTTAGGAAACTTTCCTCGCAGGAAAAGCCCGTCGAAAAGTCCTACGGAAAGTCCCGAAGGTAGAATGCATGCGTGCTGTGCTGGAACCCCTGCCGCACCGCGTCGATGCGGCAACCTATATGTTGCAAGGAGGAGCCACGCGGCCAGGAAACCGGAAAAATGTACCATTGAGTCTATGGCGAGCCTATGGGGAGCATACGGCAAGCCTGTAGCGTTCCCACCTAAACGGTGATGTAGGTAGAGAGCGAAACCCTCCATGAATCCAATCTGTTATCGAAGCTAAGAAGCGGTCAAACGAGGAATTTAGGATAATACTTGCCAAACGACTTAAAAGAAGTGCAGTTGACTTCGGAGCGTTGCATGTAATACAGAATAGTGCTCTTAGTATGATAGTTAATGTTTCTCGGCTTCACCACGAAGCTATATCAGTGTAATGGCGACTCTTGGTTCAATAGAAGATCCGGTAGTAACTATAGAAAGAAAAAGCTCGCTAGATTACGGCGAGCTTTTTAACAAGGAAGAGTTAAAAAAACGACCTATTTCCTCTTTATAAAATACTCAAATTCACGAAAATGCTCTTCATAAGCCAATAATTCATTCCCAGTTTGTTTTGAAAATGCCTGAAAATCCCGAACAGAGCCCGGATCAGTTGAAATAACGTGCAAAACCTCGCCACTCAACATTTCTGCCAACGCTTTTTTAGCCTTAAGAATAGGAAGTGGGCAATTCAGACCACGGGCATCCAGTTCTTTATTGAATTGCATAATTTCAGTCCTGTTATTAAGAGTACCTTAATTCTACCGCAAAATAATTCAAGATGGTGCATTGCAGCATAAAACATAAACACTTCTATAATTCATAAATACATTAGCAGCATAGAGAACGAGCAGCTGCCTCAATTTTTTCAACGCCTCACCTTATTAGAGGTGACGAAATACAATCCAATCTCTTGTGCTAAATCGCTCCAACAATGGGTAACGCTGAGATTTATAGTTAAACCCGCTCGGATACCCAATTAGTAACGCTTTTCAGAGCTTTTAGCAGAGCAGCCGGATTAGTTCCGCCGGCCTGAGCCATATCCGGACGCCCGCCCCCTTTCCCGCCGACCTGCAGTGCAACAAAATTAACTAAATCCCCCGCTTTTACCTTAGCGGTGGTATTGGGCGTTACTCCGGCCACCAGACTTACTTTGCCATCCTGCACCGCAGCAATAATCACGATGGCTGTGTGTAACTTTGCTTTCAATGTTTCAGTTACTTCGCGCAATGTGGTGGGGTCAGCATCATCCAGTACGGCAGCCAATACTTTAATTCCGTTAATTTCTATAGCTTGCCGGGACAGATCCATAGCTAAGTTAGCGGAAAATTTTGCTTTCCAGTGCGCCAGTTCCTTTTCAAGTAATTTTGACTGCTCCTGGACCAAAACTATGCGCTGCAATAAATCGTCAGGCTGTGATTTTAATAGTGTGGCAGCCTCATTTACTTGTACAGTCAGGCTCTGCATTAAAGTCAGAGCACTTTCGCCGGTCACTGCTTCTATCCGGCGAATTCCGGCAGCAATTCCACTTTCAGAAATTATTTTGAAAAATCCGATATCACCCGTCCGTTTAACATGCGTGCCCCCACAGAGCTCCCGCGAGCTACCGATATCCAGAACGCGCACGTCATCGCCATATTTCTCACCGAATAACGCCATTGCACCTTGTTTAACCGCATCATCAAATGTCATCACCTGCGCTTGCACAGCATTGTTGGCCATAATTTCGCGATTGACTCTACATTCGACCTGACGCAATTCTTCATCGGTCACGGCTACATGATGACTAAAATCAAAACGCGTTTTATCCGCATCTACTAACGACCCTTTTTGCGCCACGTGCGAGCCCAAAATATCGCGCAATGCTTTATGCATCAAATGCGTAGCCGAATGACTGCGCACGGTTTGCGCGCGCAGTTGCTCATTTACTTGGGCGTTGACTACTGATCCTACTGATAGGAAGCCTTTTTTTAACTCACCATGATGACCGAACACATCAGGCTGAATTTTAGTAGTATTGGCTACCTCAAATAAAACGTCGTCTGCTAACAACTCACCGCGATCACCCCGTTGCCCGCCCGACTCAGCGTAAAAAGGAGTAACACCTAAAACCACCAGTGCAGATTCTCCGGCGTTTATCTGTTGTACCAGGCTCCCATCCACGTACAATGCAATCACCTTACTTTCGTGCGCCAATCCTTCGTAACCGACAAAAGGTGTTTTCACTCCACTATATTCAATTCCCGCATGCATCTTAAATTTACCCCCCGAGGCAGTGCGGGCGGTCTGTTTTTGAAGTTCCATGGCAGCATTAAAGCCATCTTGATCTACTTCTACACTACGCTCACGACAAATATCTGCAGTTAGGTCAAGGGGAAATCCATAGGTATCGTATAAGGTGAATGCTGTGCGCCCGTCTAAACGTTTCCCGTCTTTGGATAACGCTACTTCCAAAATTTTCATGCCGTGTACTAACGTTTCGCCAAATCGCTCTTCTTCTTGACGTAAGATTTGAGCAACATGGTTTTCAGCCTTTGCTAATTCAGGGTAAGCCGAGCCCATTTCCTTGACTAAGTCGGGGATTAATTTATGAAAAAACGGTTTAGTTTGGCCTAATTTATGACCATGTCGCAAAGCGCGGCGAGTGATACGCCGCAACACATACCCGCGCCCTTCATTACCAGGGATAATGCCATCCACAATTAAAAAAGCCGCGCAACGAATATGGTCCGCAATTACTTTCAATGAATTGTGAGTTAAGTCTGCACACACTGTTTCACGAGCCGCCGCATTGATTAATGTCTGAAAAGCATCCGTTTCGTAATTCGAGTGCACATTTTGCAATACAGCAGAGAGTCTCTCTAGACCCATTCCGGTATCAACACACGGTTTAGGTAGTGGATGTAAAACGCCCTTATCGTCTTTATTGTATTGCATGAAAACCAGATTCCAAATTTCGATAAAACGATCACCCGCTTCATCCGCTGAGCCGGGAGGCCCGCCCCAGATTTCGGCCCCATGATCATAAAAAATCTCACTGCATGGGCCGCATGGCCCTGTCTCGGCCATTTGCCAAAAATTATCGGAGGCATAAGCTGCGCCTTTATTGTCCCCAATTCTAATAATTCGCTCAACCGGGATACCAATTTCATTTTGCCAGATCTGATAGGCCTCATCATCGGCTTGGTATACCGTCACAGTAAGTTTATCCTTAGGAAGACTGTACACGACAGTGAGCAATTCCCACGCATAGTGAATAGCGTCACGTTTGAAATAATCGCCAAACGAAAAATTACCCATCATTTCAAAAAAAGTGTGATGGCGCGCCGTGTAGCCAACGTTTTCCAGATCGTTGTGTTTTCCCCCTGCACGCACACACCGTTGAGCCGTGGTCGCACGGCTATAACCGCGCTGATCCTGTCCCAAAAACACATCTTTAAATTGAACCATACCTGAATTAGTGAACAACAAAGTGGGGTCGTTACCCGGTATTAGGCTGGATGAACGCACGACGGTATGGCCTTTGGATTCAAAGAACTGGAGAAATTTTTCGCGAATTTCGGACGATTTCATGGTTTATAGGTGAGAATTAAAACAGATTAAAAGAAGTGCGTGATTATATACCTTTGGAATTGGTGATACGCATTCTTAAATGGTGAGGTATAGGTATAATTAGACCTTCTATCTAATTTCCGCAATTAGCAATGGCAACCTATCAATTAGATGACTTCTCTCCCCAAATTGCCGACACAGCATTCGTCGCAGATTCTGCCAACGTTATTGGGAAAGTCAACATTGCAGCGCATGCTAGCGTTTGGTTTTCTGCCACTATTCGTGGCGACAATGAGCCGATTTCTATTGGCGAAAATAGTAATGTCCAGGAAAGTGCCGTTTTACATACCGACATGGATTTTCCGCTCTCTATAGGCCGCAACGTAAGTATTGGTCACCAGGCTATGCTACACGGATGCACAATTCAGGATGGAGCATTAATTGGTATCCAGGCAATTGTGTTGAATGGCGCTTTTATCGGCAAAAATTGTTTAGTGGGTGCTGGTGCGTTAGTGTTAGAAGGCAAGCATTTTCCGGACAATTCACTCATCGTTGGTTCGCCCGCCAAAGTGGTGCGCACATTAACAGAAAACGAGATTAATTATATCCATAAGAATACCGAAAATTATGTGGCCCGTGCCCTATTATTCAAAACTAAACTTAGTCGCCTAACATGACCGATATCTTACAGAAATTCATGTTCAACGATGCAACCGTACGCGGTGAATTAGTTGAACTTAACGCTGCTTGGAAGCAAGCTTTGGCACATCATCATTACCCACAGCCAGTGCAACATTTGTTAGGTCAGTTATGCAGCGCTGCGGCACTATTATGTGCAAACCTTAAATTTGAAGGCAGCATGATTATACAAATTTACGGCGATGGTCCCATTCAATTGTTGGTAGTGGAATGTGATCATCAATTACAATTTCGAGCCATGGCGAAAATGCTGGAAAATGTTGAAATAACGGAGGACGCGAGATTATCACAACTAATTAATGCTAACGGCAATGGCCGCTTCATCATTACGTTAAACCCAAGCAATAAAACGTCGGGCCATGAGATGTATCAAGGTATTGTTCCCATAGAAGGTGACTCTGTTGCCGCTATCATTGAAAACTATATGAGACAATCAGAGCAACTTGATACCAAGTTATGGTTAGCTGCAAATGGTGAAGTGAGCCGTGGTATGCTGCTACAACGCTTACCAGACTCTGGCGGTAGTGCAAAGCAGTTGGATGACGAGGTACACCAAGAAGAATCCGCTATGGAAACGTGGAATCGGGCCTGCCTTCTCGGCAGTACGTTAAAGCACGACGAACTCTTAAGTACCTCCGCTGCCACATTATTTCACCGCCTATTCTGGGAAGAAGAATTACGCGTTTTTGAACCGAAAGATGTGACATTTTACTGCGCATGTAACCGCGCGAAAGTGGGAAACATGTTAAAGATGCTGGGTGAAAAAGAAGTGAATGAGGCAATTGCCAGCCTGCAAAAATTAGATATTAACTGCGATTTTTGCGGAAAGCTCTATAGCTTCGATGCAGTCGATTGCACCCAACTTTTTTTATCCCCTGAGATACAAATTAATCCTGAGTGCGGTCGGGCGCATTAATGGTGCGTGTTATTTATAGTCTAATTTCGTCGACTCTGATACCCGAAACGGGGCATAAACCTCGTAAATTTTACTCATCTTTGTTCGAATTTCTTCAGGTTTCGGAACTTCAGGCTTTCCCAATTCCATAATAGAATCAAGTAATCGACGGACAGTTAAACTCATTTCATTATTCTTGAGCTTAAATGTACCGTCTACCGATCTTGTTATCATTTCCGTTACCATGTGGTAAACATAAAAACCGCTATTCGCCTCTGTAAATTCACTTTGCCACAACAGCGCCTGAATATTATCTTCCAAAATAAGACCATCTAGCCCATGCTTAATTCCTAATTTCGGATCAATGAGCACGAATTTTGACTCATCTAAAACTAATAAAGTCACGTGATCTTCACTTTTTCCGTCAATCAGGTCCTCTGTATCGAAGCTAAAATAGGGAATTAGTGCGATTTTGCTTTGGTATTTGCCCGTCGCGTGTTGCCGACGCCATTCTTCTGCCTTAACATCGCCTTGAATTGGAAATGTGTAAATTACCAAATCTTTAGTTACTATGGGATTTGAACTTATTTGATATTCTGCTGCTGGCAGTTTTGTTTTGCAAAATTCTCTGAGCGCCACATTAAAGCTTAATCTCGAAAGTCCAAAATTCTCGTTCAATACCGCGCTCTTTAAATAAAGTAGTTCCGATTTATAGTTGTCCACGGCGACAGTACATTCGCTCTCAACCATAAAATATTCATCGGCACCGACTTCACTTTTCTCCAAGAATGGTTTCTGATCAAGTGTCGTATGCATCTCCTTTGTAGACTCAACATTATCCGCCTCAGCCGCCGCCTTATTAACCATTTTATCAGGCACCACGTCAGGGGCGACTGTTGGTAGATAAAGTCTCTTTATAAATTTGGGTACATATTTGGACTGTATCATTGGGCGTCTGGTTAATTTTAAATAATTTAGATCATCAAAAGTAAGCGCTAAATTTCATCTTGAGTGATAACTGCCCTATTTCTTTCCAGACCCTTGGAAGAAAACAAATCAGATATTCGACTTATGCCATTACGAATATCTTTCGGCAAAGGCGTCTGCAACGAACGTATAAAAGAGAACAGTTGTGTGGCAGTTTTTCTGCCATCATTACTAAAATTGAATGTTTTCTCTAAAGACGCCTTTATGACTTGCTCTATCATGTAATAAACGAAAAACCCACAGTTGACCGTGTCCATAAGATCCTGCCACTCCAATTCCTTAACGTAATCGGCTTTTATAACTTTTTCAACCCCTAGCATAAACCCTAGTTTAGGATCAATTAACATAACCTCACCACTGGACGCGACTAACAAAGTCATATGGTCTTCTAATCCAAAACCCCTATTTTTTGCGCCATACGGAATTAAGGCAATTTTATCTTTGTGTTCGCTAGCGTTATGATCATGAATCCAGCTTTGTATTTCTTTCACATCTGTAATTAACCAGGTATTAACTACAAGATCCTTAGTGACTATCTGCGTTGAGTTGACTAGAAATTCTTCTGAGAGGGGTATTGGCTCACACAATTGTCTGAGCGCTAATTCCAGGCTTCTACTATCAAACCCCGCTTCTGGATTCTTTGCTATTCGCTTTAAATTATTAAAATCCCGCTCATAATTATCTTGCTCCGCCAATTCACCATTACTCTCACCAAGAACCACAAAATCATCATTTATTTCGTCGATTTTTTCGCGATTGCTAAATTCTCTATCAGGGTTATTTTGCTCTGCAACTTGATTTTTACTTTCCTCGGCCACCATAAAATCATTATTGATTTCTTCAAATTGTGGAAATACCGGTAAGGCGTCAAGTTTATTTTGGAGATCACCTAACATTACATCGGGAAAACTCGCCACCGGAATCCAATTTTTATCTTCTTGTTCATCAGTCCCGGCATTACACCGTCTAAGAATAAGCGTTCTTCCTTCACCTTCTAATTTATACTTATTCTCATCATTTAAATCAATGGTTATACTTGTACGGCTGACCACATCTGCAAGATCTGTTTCTGCGGCACTTAATTTCAAAAAAATATGCTTAATCAACTTTCTACATTCTTCCTCATCAGCATCAGCGCAACACACATCGACGATGTCCATAACGGCTGTATAGATAGCATATGCTGAGAGAGTAAGAAGTCCGATAACAATTGTTGTAAGTGTTTTCGTTGCTAAGCTTCGGACACTAGTGTCAAAACGCTCCTCCATGAGAGAGTCAGTCACAGCTTGTATCATTTTTTCCCGATCAGGTTCAAACTTAAGCAAAACGCCAACAGTCCTGATCACTGCACTATCTGGATTCGCTTTTGGCAAACACCAACGCTGGATAAATCTGGGTATCAATATGTCGGGTATGGCCATAAAAACTCCTGATGTAACAGTGCCCCGCGGTTTTTTCATCTATTGAAGAACACGGCTTCTTCTATAAAAGGTGAATAAATTAAAAATGTGGATTCTACGTCAGATCGAGCTTTGAAAATATTCAATTTATGGAGTGTTCGCTAGCCACAATTTAGGTACATACGAAGGTATTGAAAACTCAAGATATTGCAACTGGGGAATTTAAGATAATGATGACATATTCGATTTAACGTCTAGCCTAACATCTTAGTCTTATCGAGGCATCAGTAGAAATACGTAGGAGCAAGGCTATTTTATCAATTTTGATGCACCACTGTCGCCAACCATAAAAAAGAGCGATGAGTTAAGTGAATTCACTTAACTCATCGCTCTCCATTAAAAATCAAGAAGCATCTTGCTTCTATAATGCTATTTCAGTTGCTCCAACAATAAGTTTAAAATTTTATCAGCAGCAGCCGATTTTTCGACTACACCATCCTTATTTTGAACGGCAATATGACTCACCTCCCCGTCGCCTCTCACTGAAATTTGGTATTGTTTCGCGTTGGCTTCATTCTCACCGGAATTAAAAAGGCGCGTGAAGAAGCCTTCTTTATTTGTATTAGCGTTTTCATCCATATAGCGCACGTAATAGATACCTTTATTACGATCACGATTCTCAACGGTAAAACCCACGCGGTCTAAAGCTAAGCCAACTCTTCGCCATGACCGATCAAACTGTTCGTTTAGGTCAACTGTTGAAGTTGCATCGCCGCTCACCAATTTCGCCCTAGCCGGTTGTATTAGCGGCTCGGCAACTAATTCTTTGGCTTTCTCTGCAGTTGCACCTAAACTAATCATCAGACGTGTCAGAAAAGTCACTTCCAGCGCAGGGTCATTTGGCCGATTAGCCCAGGTTGTACTAGATTTATCAGTACCAACCAGCACTTCTTCTAAGCCACGATGACTGATATAAATTTCAGTCGACCCATCGAGGCGGCGTTCTAAACGCGTACGAAATTTATCGCGTTCTCCCGTCGAGTATAAAGAATCAAAAATGTACCCAATTGTTTTACGTAAAAAATCTTCTGGGATTTTGGCACGGTTTTCAGCCCAATCTGTTTCCATCACACCGCTTGCTTGTGATTCCTGAATAATCAAAAAACCGTTTTCTTGCCAAAACGCTTTAATCTTTGGCCATAACACTTCCGGACTTTTTTTGACTAACAACCAGCGCTGAGAACCATCCCGTTCAATTCGCATATCTTGCGAAAAATTGAGGGCAGTGGGGGCTATTGCAGTTGATGAAGCTGCCATAGCAGTAGCCGATTTCGCATTAAAAGCAGACGCAGTTAATACGCCGCCTGAATCTCCAGTGTTTCCATTTGCGGGAATAGAAAAACGGTTATCTCGTGAAATTTGGCTCAAATCCGGCGGAATTTCCAAGGGCGACGCCGCGCCCTCTTTTTTACTTGCACTTTGGTAATTGATTCGGTCGCCTTCTAATAAATTGGTAGAAGTACATCCGACGACTGCAGCAACCGAAAACAACGCCAGTATTTTAATTGGTAAATTATTGCGATTAATCATTTGGATACCCGAAGTTAACATTCGTCTGTGTAGAGCTATTCGCCAACACCGCTGTAATACATAAAAGGTGATTCACTTTTGGTCTCCGCGCTCTTTCCGCTTTGTATATGGAGGCGCGAGCAGAATAGCTAACGCCATCGCCTAGGAATATATTTTTAACAGACCCAGATCGTGTAACGATTTAGCTAGCGATTCGTGGTAAGGACTGGAATGTGCCACTAACGGCAAGCGGATTCCAGTGGGGATAAGACCCATTTCAGCCAAAGCCCATTTTACCGGAATTGGGTTAGGTTCAAAAAACAGTTTTTGATGCAAAGGAATCAAAGGCAGGTTAATCGCTTTCGCACGAGCAATGTCACCACGCAAAGCAGCCATGCACAGCTCATGCATTGCTCGAGGAGCGACGTTAGCTGTCACAGAAAAATTTCCTTTACCACCACACAACATCAAGGCCAAAGCAGACAAATCATCACCGGAATAAACGGCAAAATCTTCTGGAACCATGGTCAGCAATTCGATGTCACGCCCTATATTTCCGCTAGCTTCTTTTACCCCAACGATATTTTTAATCTGCGCTAAACGAGCAATGGTTTCATTGGACATATCCGCTACAGTACGGCCTGGTACGTTATACAAAATAATCGGAATATCAACAGATTCAGCAATTTTTTTAAAGTGCTGGTACATGCCTTCTTGCGTCGGTCGATTGTAATAGGGCACAACTTGCAGAGATGCATCGGCACCCACTTCTCTGGCAAAGCGCGTTAACACAATGGCCTCTTCTGTAGAGTTACCGCCAGTCCCAGCGATAACGGGGATACGCTTATTAACATGTTCTACGCCAACACGGATCAACTCACGATGCTCCTCAACCGAAACAGTGGAAGATTCGCCCGTCGTGCCAGCAATAACGATCCCATCAGTACCTTCGCTGATATGCCAGTCAATTAATTTGCATAATCCCGGCATATCTAAACTGCCATCCGCATGCATTGGGGTCACAATTGCGACTATGCTTCCAGTAATCATGATGAGAATTAAAAATATAAAATGGTAATTGTAACGGATAGCGAACCGCTACGCTGGCAAATAATTAGGGGAGCCTTTAATCAGGTTAAATTCCTGCCCCCTCTTCGAAGCGTTTCACATCGTGTGAGGCAGTCAGAATACATTGAGTAACTATTATCCGGTTAATTAATTAGCAATTGCAATGGGGAGAGAAGCAACTGTAGAGATGCTTGTGCCAATACCATCACCGGGATCAACCAGTATTTGAACAAATTTAAAATCATCAATCCAAGCACAATGAAAAAACCGTAAGGTTCAATTTTTGAGAACTGAATAGATTGTTTCAGCGGTAAAATACTAGCAAGAATTCGTCCACCGTCCAGTGGTAACATCGGGAACAAATTAAGAGCAAACATCACGAGATTAGCTAAAACTCCCGCGCGCATCATATTCACTAGAAAAGGCTCTGAAATTTGCATAACCGCCAAAAAATAGCCTCCTAACATCCAGCCTAATGCCATAAAAAAATTAGATGCGGGCCCTGCCAATGCTACCCAGGCCATGTCGCGTTTAGGATTTTTTAAACGGCTAAAATCAATTGGCACCGGTTTAGCATAACCAAACACAAAACTTCCACTCGTCATTAAGTATAAAACTACCGGAATTAATAAGGTACCAACAGGATCAATATGTTTAATCGGGTTCAAGCTTAACCGGCCAAGTGAATAGGCAGTGTTATCACCAAAATACTTCGCTACGTAAGCGTGTGCAGATTCATGCAAAGTGATAGCAAAAATGACGGGAATGGCGTAGACAGACAGATTTTGGATTAGTTCATTCATAAGACCGGATTTTATAGTTAATTTTATCGAAAAAGTAACAAAAGACTGTTACAGACCAAAAATGGCCGTATTTCCTCGTCCTAAGCGTAGCAGCAATACGTCATTCCCCGATAAATCAACAACGGTAGTCGGCTCTAGGCTACATGCTCCGCCATCAATAATTAATTCAATGTGATGTTCAAGGCAGTTCCGAATTTCTTCTGGCTCAGTTAATGGCAATTCTTGATTGGGCAAAATAAGTGTTGTTCCTAACAAAGGTTGCCCCAGATTTGTCAGCAACGTCTGCATAATCTTATCTTCCGGAACGCGCAGGCCTATTGTTTTGCGGGATGGATGAGATAAACGCCGGGGTACCACCTTAGTTGCTTCCAAAATAAATGTGTACGGTCCGGGCGTTGCCGCTTTTAGCAAGCGATATTGACGATTATCAACTTTTGCATACGTCGCAATCTCACTTAAATCTCTGCATAGCAACGTTAAATGATGCTTTTCGTCTACATTGCGTATCCGGCGCAAACGCTGCACGGCGTCTTTGTCGTCCAAATGGCAAACCAGGGCATAACAAGAATCAGTAGGAACAGCAACAATGCCGCCAGAATGAATGATCTGGCAAGCTTGTTTTATTAAACGACCCTGAGGATTATCGGGATGAAGGTAAAAATATTGACTCATGTTCAGATCTCAATGACACAGAAGAGGACAACAGTTGTTAATCAGACCCAAAGAAACATAAGTTTTTTTTATCACGAGAGTTTTTACACGTAAAGAGATACTTCTGCAGCACCATGGCCACCGAGCTTAAGACATGGCGCACGGGGCGCAACAACCGAAAGATGCTAATGAGTACATGAGGATCGTGGGCACCAGGCAACGCCGTATTTGGCTCGCGCAGTAGGTGGTGTAGATGTCTCAAAGATGCTGCCCTTTGTTATCTTGCCCTCTCATTTGTCTGCTATCGTCTGATGCCGTAAAGCGGCAATACGTTCTTCCATCGGTGGATGGGTCGAAAACAATGCTGCTATGCCGGTTTTGTCTGTAATCCCTAATGAAGCTATCGATTTTGGTAATCCATCCGATTCTAAGCGTCCTAGCCTTGATAGCGCATTAATCATCGGTTGACCATTTCTCATTAATTTTGCCGAACCCGCATCGGCACGGAACTCGCGTTGACGGGAAAACCAACATACAATAATCGAAGCTATGATGCCAAACACCAGTTCGCAAACGAATACGGTCAACATATACCCAATGCCCGGGCGATCACTGTCATTGTCATTGTTCTTGAAGAGAGCTTTATCAATCACATAACCTACCACACGAGCTAAAAAGATGACAAAAGTATTCACCACGCCTTGAATTAATGTCATTGTTACCATGTCGCCGTTTGCGACGTGCGAAACCTCATGGCCTAACACCGCCTCTACCTCCTCACGGCTCATACTTTCCAGCAGACCGGTAGAAACGGCAACTAAAGCCGAATTTTTGAAAGCCCCGGTTGCAAACGCATTTGGTGCACCCTCATACACAGCCACTTCGGGCATTCCAATGCCTGCCCGCTCCGCCAAATTTTTAACGGTATTCACTAACCATAATTCGGTATTGTTGGATGGTGCATCGATAACTCGAGCACCGGTTGACCATTTTGCCATCGGTTTGCTAATTAAAAGGGAAAAAATGGCCCCGGTGAATCCGACGACCAAAGAAAACACCATCAACGCGCTAAAATTTATTCCGTTTGCAGTTAAATACTGGTTGACACCTAATAAAGATAACACTACCGACATAACTAACATAACGGCAAGATTAGTTGCCAGGAATAGGAATACACGCTTCATATAAAGTCTCCAGAATCGAATGAATGTTTAAGTAAATGGGGGAGAAATTAGAGGTTTCAAGTTCGCTTTAACCCAGAATTTCCATTAGAATGGAGTTGAGTGTGCTTCCTTTTACTTCCTCTGGCAAGGATCGAGGAGGCGACATAGCGAGCTATGACGACGAAGAACGACGCAGTCCAGATAATAAACATTAGGGAGTGCAATTGGCTCCGTAGCGTTGCCCGCAATTCGAGACCTCATTTTTTTTCTCAGCTTGTCGTCTTCATCAGCCTTGCCCCGGAGTGGTAGCGGTCTAATGGAAAATCTGGGTAACGACAGTGTCAAAACCAATCATGCCAAACAGGAACCAGATTATCCGGCAATGGTGGCAAGGCGCCTAATTCTACTTTCGATTCCCCAGGCCCATGAAAATCCGAGCCGCGAGAGGCTAAAAAACCATATCGTTTTGCAACTTTGGCGTATTCAACAAATTGGGCTGGAGTATGGCTACCGGTCACCACCTCGATACCTTGACCACTGGATTGTTTGAACTCATCTAATAATGCGGACATTTGCAGTGGCGTCAGATCATAACGACCCGGGTGCGCGATGACGGCAACGCCTCCTGCATCCTTTATCCAACTTAAGCAGTCGCTTAACCTCGCCCAGCGATGTTCCACATAACCGGGTTTCCCGTTTACTAAATAATGTTTGAATACGTCCGTAATATCTTTGCAAACTCCACTCTCTATTAAATACCGGGCAAAATGGGTACGCGAGATCAAATCTGGATTGCGCACATATCGTAATGCGCCTGAATAAGCATCTGGAATACCTGCGGACTCTAGCATGCTACCGATCTGCCTTGCGCGTTTTTGCCGCCCATTTCGCGTATCATGAAGTCCCTTAACCAACTGCGAATTGGTATCATCAATTTTTAACCCGAGAATGTGAATTGTTTTATCAGCCCAGGTAACAGAAATCTCAACGCCGGCAATATGACGCATACCTAATTCGTTAGCGGCAAGACGCGCAGCATCCACGCCTCCTACTTCATCGTGATCGGTTAAGGCCCAAACGTCCACGCCGTTAGCATGCGCCCGATGAGCCATTTCAACTGGAGAGAGCAATCCATCAGAAACGGTGGAGTGACAATGTAAATCAACGTTTAGCATGGCGGAGTTTTGTTAAGGAGATGGTTTCTATTGTACTCTGCATCTACCTGTTCCAGGAGCCGATTCCAAATCTGATCGGCTCTTCATTTTTGAGTGTTGACAGATCTATGCCGGATCAATTATGTTGGTCAAGTTCATAGGTAGCTATTTTTTCAGGATGTTAATCAATGCGTAATAAAATCATTATTGCCCTCATCGTCTCGGTTATTGTTGCGATCGCAGTCTTTTTTGGATATCAACAAAAAAATCCCTCAGATAAACTCATTTTGTCAGGTAACGTTGACGTTCGAGAGGTAAATTTATCTTTTCGCGTCGGTGGACGCCTGCAAAAATTACGTGTAGATGAAGGTACACGAGTCAAAACCGGGGATGTGTTGGGAATATTAGACAATCAACCTTATCAAATCGCCTTTATCGAAGCCAAGGCAAACCAGGCGGCATTAGGCGCACGACGTGCCCTATACGGAAACGGATATCGCAAAGAAGATATTCAACAAGGAAAAGCTAATTTAACAGCACGTTTAGTAGCGCAACAAAATGCTCTTCAATTATTACAACGTCAGAAAAAACTCCAGGGCACCGGCGCAATTTCACAACGCAATTTCGACGAGGCACAGTTTAATTTTGATCAGGCGAAAGCACAAGTGGACATTGCACGGCAACAGTATCTGGCATTGAACGCCGGATTTCGTAAGGAAGAAATAGCCGAAATTGAGGCCAATTACGAACGTGCGACAGCGCAAGTTGAAAGCGCCGCCTTGCAGCTTGCTGATACGGTTTTACTCTCGCCATCTGACGGTATTATTCTGACCCGCGCTGTTGAACCCGGTACGATGTTAAATGCAGGCAGTAACGTGTACACATTGGCTCTCACAGAACCGGTTTGGGTGCGTGCCTACGTGACCGAGCCGAATCTTGGTCAAGTCGCTCCCGGAACTCAAGTGAAGGTATATACCGATTCCCGGGTTGAACCTTACGATGCAGTAATCGGTTTTGTTTCACCTACCTCGGAATTCACACCAAAAAATGTCGAAACGGCTGATTTACGTACTGCACTGGTTTACCGTTTGCGCATCATTGTCAATCGCCCAGATAACCAATTACTGCAAGGTATGCCAGTGACCGTCAAAGTAAATCAGCCATGATAAATGGTGATAACGGTAACGCTATTGTTATCACCGACTTGCATCATCAGTTCGATAATAGACCTGCACTTCGCAACGTCAACACAGCTATTCAACGCGGTATTATTACGGGCATAGTAGGACCTGATGGTGCTGGCAAAACAACATTAATTCGACTCATAGCTGGTTTGCTTAAAGCCAGTGGTGGTGCAATTAGGGTTGAGGGTTTAGATCCTATTATCGATGCCAATAAATTACGCCCTCAATTGGGTTACATGCCACAAAAGTTTGGGCTTTATGAAGAGTTAACTGTACAAGAGAATTTAAATTTATATGCCGATTTATGTGATTTAGTGGGTGAAAAACGTCACACAAGTTTTACACAACTACTCGCTTTTACCAATTTAGCGCATTTCACTGATCGACCTGCCGGAAAATTGTCGGGCGGGATGAAACAAAAATTAGCCTTAGCCTGCACTTTGCTGGGCTCGCCGCGTGTAGTTTTGCTAGACGAACCAAGCGTTGGCGTTGACCCAATTTCGAGACGCGAATTGTGGAAAATGATGGGCGAGTTGGTCCATAACGGTATCACCATCATTTGGAGTACATCTTACTTAGACGAAGCCGAGCTGTGCAGTGAAGTGCTATTGATGAATGAGGGTCATGTGGTGTATAGCGGGCCGCCAGAAACAATAATCTCACGCATGCGAGGGCGCAGCATTCAACTACGCCAGATTACGGGCAACAAACGTACTGTTCTCAAAAAAGCGCTCTGCTCACCATATGTTATAGATGGCGTTATTCAGGGAAGTTCTTTGAGATTAGTCTTACAAGAGGGCCACCAACTACCTGATTTACTTCAAGACTTAGCTCATTTGGACGCTGGTGATGCAGCACATTTTATTGAGGTCAAACCGTGTTTGGAAGATGCCTTTATCGACATTTTAGGCGGCGGGCCAGGTGGAGAATCTGTCTTGGCCAACCATATGCCTGAAATTCACCTGGACACGTCCGTTGATCAAGATGCTGTCATACAGGCACACGAGCTCACTCGACTTTTCGGAGATTTCATCGCTACGGAGCGTATAAATTTTCGAGTTAAACGTGGTGAAATTTTTGGGTTACTCGGCCCTAATGGTGCAGGGAAATCGACCACATTTAAGATGATGTGCGGCTTATTAAAACCGAGCAGTGGTTGGGCTAAAGTCATGGGACTTGATTTAAAGAAAAGTGCCAGTAAAGCTCGCTCTCAACTTGGATATATGGCACAAAAATTTGCGTTATATGGCAACTTAACTGTGGAACAGAACTTACAATTTTTTTCTGGAATATATGGTTTACGGGGGAAAACTCAACGCAATACGATCGATGATATGGTACGGGTATTTGACTTAACCCCTTATTTAGCCATACAAGCCGACGCCTTACCGCTCGGGTTCAAGCAGCGCTTAGCATTATCATGCGCCATAATGCATCAGCCGCCCTTGTTATTTTTAGATGAACCCACCTCGGGCGTTGACCCGATCACGCGCCGAGAATTTTGGACACACATTAACGGTTTGGTTGAAAAAGGCGTAACTGTGATGGTAACGACCCATTTTATGGATGAGGCAGAATACTGTGATCGAATCGCCTTAATTTATCGTGGTCGTACCATCGCTGCTGGCACTCCAGACGAACTTAAAGCAATGGCAACGATAGAAGGCGAAGCTACTGTTACGATGGAAGAGACGTTTATACGCCTGGTTCAACGAGATGAACACAATGAAAATCTTTAACGTCAACCTTCGCCATCTGTTAGCTCTTTGCCGTAAAGAAAGCTACCAAATTGTGCGCGACCCGAGCAGTATTTTGATCGCCTTTGTGCTACCCGTCATATTGTTATTTATCTTCGGCTACGGAATTAATCTCGATACTAATACAATGCGCTTAGGCGTTGTCATAGAGGACAGTGGTGCGGATGCACGCCACTTTGTTGAGGTGTTAAAAGGATCGCCTTATTTAGACATTCGTATGAGCCATTCCCGCGCTGTTATGGAGAGCCAATTACAATATGGAAGGGTGCGCGGCATGTTGGTAATAGGGAGTGATTTTTCGGCTACAATCCAACGACAGAAGAAACCAGCTCACATTCAGCTTGTTACCGACGGAACAGAACCAAATACCGCTAGTTTCTTAGCTAGTTATCTACAGAGTAGTCTGCATGTCTGGCTCGCGCAACGCAGCACTGACCGAAGATTGCCCGTGCCATCCATTACATCATTAGAGCCCCGTTATTGGTTTAATCCCACCACCATCAGTCGCAATTTTTTAGTACCCGGCTCGATTACGGTAATCATGACGGTGATCGGCGCACTACTTACCTCTTTAGTCGTTGCGCGCGAATGGGAACGAGGGACGATGGAAGTATTGCTGGCAACAAGGGCCACCCGCGGTGAGCGGCTCCTCTCAAAAATTATTCCCTACTATATCTTAGGTACGATAGCGATGACTTTATGCGTTTTAGTAGCGACCCTGCTTTTCGATATACCTTTTAGGGGTTCGTTTTGGGTTCTGTTTATAGTAAGTAGTCTATTTTTAGGGAGTGGGCTGGGTTTAGGGCTTTTTTTATCCACCGTGATGCGTAATCAATTTGCCGCAGCCCAGATTGCACTTATAACTGCTTTTCTTCCTGCGACTATGTTATCGGGATTTATTTTTGAAATTAAAAGTATGCCGGCCACTATTCAGGCCATTACCTATTTTGTGCCGGCGCGTTATTTTGTCAACGTACTGCAAACCCTTTTTTTAGGTGGGAATATTTGGCCAGTCATCTTATTGAATTCCCTATTTTTGATTCTTTTGGCTTTATTTTGGTTGGGATTGACGGCAATAAAGACGGCCCATCGGCTGGATTAACTTAAGAAAGAATTACTATGTGGTACCCCATTTTCATTCTTATAAAAAAAGAACTGCAAGCTTTACTCAGCAACCCGCAAAGTCGCCAAATGCTAGTTATACCGGTATTGGTGCAATTACTGATTTTCCCATTTGCTGCCACGCTCGAAGTAAAAAACAGCACGCTCGCTGTTTTTAATGAAGATAACGGTGCTGCTTCGATTGAGTTGATACAACGACTCTCCGCGGCCAAAGCTTTTCCAAAATTTATCAATGTAACCAGCGATTCGCAACTAAGACAAGTAATCGATGAAAAGCAAGCGCTCTTGGCAATACATATTCCCTCTGGTTTTTCACGTCAATTAAACAATGGGCAGCCTTCACAAATCCAAGCCATTATTGATGGGAGGCGTTCTAACAGTGCACAAGTCGCGTTCGGTTATGCGCAACAGATCGTACAGCAATTTGGCTTGGAACAACGTCATCAAACCCAATTGCGCCCTATTCCGGCTCATATCGTTGTACACAATTTTTACAATCCTAACTTGGAATACCAGTGGTTTATGTTACCTAGCTTAGTCGTCATCATTACCACCATTGGCTGTCTAATTATTACCGCACTTTCTGTAGCGCGTGAACGCGAAGAAGGCACTTTTGAACAACTTCTCGTTTCACCACTTACACCTGTCAGCATCATGATAGGAAAAATTGTACCGGGTATATTAGTGGCAATATTGCAAGGAACTTTTATTGCGTTGGCCGCAGTGTTCGTGTACGGTCTACCGTTTTCCAGCTCCATATGGTTACTATATTTAACGTTATTTTGTTTTGCCATATCGCTATCTGGATTTGGTTTATTAATCTCGGCCATTTGTTCTAATCAGCAGCAGGCATTTCTTGGCGTATTTGGATTTATGGCTCCAGCCATCATGTTATCAGGATACATCTCTCCCATTGAGAACATGCCTCGCATCTTGCAAATAATTAGTGTAATGAACCCACTTAGTCATGCAATCATTGTTGTTAAAGGAATTTTTTTAAAAGGTTTTACCTTTAATCAGGCTTGGCCACAGATATGGCCTTTATTGCTCATTGCAGCTGTTACTTTAATGCTGGCGTATTTCATTTTTATTCGCAGGAGTGGTCAATGAAATTAAGAACTTACACAGCTTCAGGTTATCTTTTACTCCTTGTTACCGGATGCACGGTGGGGCCTTCTTATCAAAAGCCCGATTTAGCTGCTCGACTTCCTGCTCACTATCAGCAAATCGAAAATAGTGAAACTCCTAAAAACCTTGTAACGAAGGTTGTCAGTAAAACAGACCGCTGGTGGACCTCATTTAACGATGACGCTATTAATCAGCTTGTTGATATCGCATTATCACATAATGGTGATTTAGCTAGTGCCGATGCTAATATCAGACGGGCACGCACTCATCTAAAGGTCGTCGATAGCAGTTTTCTGCCACAGTTTAGTTCCCAAGGACGGATTGGACGAGATCGATTTAGCAAAAATAGCGAACTTCTAGCAAATATTCCTATTCCAAATCCAAAGGTGGATTTTGTTGATTACCGCGCCGGATTTGATGCATCTTGGGAACTGGATTTGTTTGGGCACAGCGCACGTCTTGCTGAAGCTGCGAATGCACGTATAACCAGTGTCGAACAGGAGCGTGAAGAAGTAGCGTTAAGGGTTGCTGCTGAAGTTGTGCGGAATATTATTGATTACCGTGCCTGGCAGTTGCGTAGTAAAAATGCATCAGCTAACCTTGAAAATACCCAGCAATTATTGAATTTAATTATTCTTCAGCAGAAAGAAGGATTAATTTCTGAAAGCGAAGTCGCACAAGCAACAACGGCCGTACATCAGGCTGCGGCAATTATTCCTTCATTACAATCCGCCGCATTAGCCGCGTTAATGGGATTAACTGTTTTAACCGACCAGTCTTCAGAAGAGGTTACTGCTTTCTTGCAAGCTGATACTGACATTCCCTCCGTACCAAATTACCTTGATTTTCTCGGCTTTCCTTCAGATTTACTTTTACGTCGTCCGGATCTACGGGTTGCTGAACGGGAATTAGCTGCCGCTACAGCCGATATCGGTGTAGCAATTGCGGAACAATATCCCCGGCTAACCTTGGTAGGAAATAGCGGACTTGATTCAATTACACCAGGTAAATTCACCGATTTAGCGAGTAGTTACTGGAACCTCGGTCCTCAACTTTCTATTCCATTATTTACGGGAGGAAGACTAGCCGCGCAGGTAAAGAGCCGCGAAGCTAGCCGGGATGCAGCATTGGCACGTTATCGGCAAGCAGTATTAGTCGCGTTCGCTGATACAGAAACGGCGTTAATTCATTATCAACGTGAACAACGCCGTTTAACACAAATCAATCACGCATTGGCAGCGCAACAGCATCTATTACATCTTGCTGAAAAACGTTATCAGGCCGGCGATACCAATTTCACTGATGTGCTGTATACACGTGGGCAATTAGCGCAAACGCGTGAACAGCAGCTCGCTTCAGAACAAGCGCTGGCTAAAAATTTGACAGCGCTGTTTAAATCGTTAGGCGGGGGAATGAAAACTTGAAGAATAACAACCTGTTACTAGTTTTCAGTTTCCAACCTATACATCTCAGCATATTTCACGCCAAAAAACAAAATATAGGCATAACAAACTACCGGTAAAAAGAACGACCATTGTAAGCCAACGTTATCCGCTATAAAACCCTGTAAAAAAGGAACAACTGCACCGCCCACGATTGCCATACATAAAATGCCTGACCCTTGTCCAGTGAACTTGCCCAACTTATATAAAGCCATACTGAAAATCGTTGGAAACATAATGGAGTTACAAAATCCGACAGCAATAATGGACCACATCGCTAATGAACCTTGACTAAAAATAGCTGTCAAAATTAAAACTATAGAGCATGCGGCATTAAATGCCAGAGCCTTCCCAGGACTTATATAACGCATAACAGCAAAGCCGATGAAACGTCCGATCATTGCCCCGCCCCAGTAATAGCTAACGTAATAGGCTGCGCGTGACGGTGATAAATTAGCAACGCGGGGGTCGCCCAAAAAACTAATAAGAAAACTGCCGATGCTGACTTCTCCCCCAACGTACACAAAAATCCCGATCGCCCCCAACACTAAATGACGAAATTCCAATACCGATACCTGGGAGCCTAAACCCAGGCCAATCTCATCTTCCACTCTGTCGTCATGACTAATTTTGGGTAGCTTTGCAAAGAAAAATAAGACTGCCATTACCAGCAACATACTCGCTAAAACCAAATACGGCCCCTGCACCGTAGCCGCTTCCCTGGCGCGATACAAAATTTGTTGCGATTCCGGCAAACTTGAAAATTGGGCATGGGTCAGCACGCCGGCCGACAAAATCAAAATACCGCCTATCAGAGGCGCAACGGTAGTTCCCAAAGAGTTAAACGCCTGCGTGAGCGTCAATCGACTCGATGCTGTTTCAGGATTACCCAGCACGGTTACATACGGATTAGCAGCAACCTGTAACATGGTTATACCTGCTGCCAAGACAAAAAATGCAAGTAAGAACACCGCGTAATTTGTCAACGAAGCCGGATAGAAAAGCAGGCATCCCAAAGACGCAACCACTAAACCCACCACTACGCCATTTTGATAACCGATTTTTTTTATTAAAGTGCCCGCCGGAACTGAAACAATAAAATAAGCACCAAAAAAACAGAACTGCACCAACATGGCCTGTACGTACGTGAGCGTATAGATCGATTTAAGATGAGGAATAAGAACATCATTTAACGAAGTTAACAATCCCCACATAAAAAAAAGGATAGTAAGAATAATTATATAAAGAACTAAATAAAGTGAACGATTCGGGGCAAATGAGATGAAATTTATTCCCCATATAACGTTGACAAAATCGGCATCTTATATCAATCTAAACCCTCAAATCAGAATAAATCTTCACCTTGCTGAAAACTCTACCATCAGTGGTAAATAACC
>JAJNBE010000076.1 GCA_021155915.1 Solimicrobium sp.
AAACAGGACTATTTTTCGTTTGCAAATAAATTCCTACCAATTTCATTGATTAGATCTAAAGGAAACCCATTCCCTTGAAAAGTAACTCCCTCAAGGACCAGTGGTAACAATTTATATTTTTCGAACGCTTGTTCTTTCAAAATAGTTGGGTCGGTCGTTTTGACTCCATTTACATTAGCACCGCTAAAGTCAGCACAACTGATTTTCGCTTCCAAAAAGTTAGCCCCAGATAAGTTGGCCCTTTTAAAATTAACACCCACCAAATCGGCCCCGCGAAAATCGGCTTTGGTTAAATTGGCTCCTTCGAAATTAACATTCTTCAATAAATTACACCGGAAGTCAGCTTCGCTCAGGTCAGCTTTTTGGAAATTAGCCTCAGCCAATTTAGCTCCCTGCAGGGTTGCACGGGCCAAGTTGGCTCCAGATGCGTCAATCCTATGAAAGTCCAGTTTTCTTCCGTAATATGCTGTGTTAATTGTTTTGATTAGATAGCGCGTTTTGGAACGTGTTTTTTCTTCAGCCTCAAAAATCCCTGGCTTGAAGATACCTGAAATATTATTGGCTAATGTTCTGCTCAGAAAATGAGAATCTGCCTCACCAAACCAGCCTGACCGAACCTCTAACCCATCATAACTTTTTAGCAAAAGATTTATTATCCATGTTTTTTTACCTAAACATTCTTCTAGGCTGACCTGTCCAGTAAGAAAGCTTAAGATTTTCTCGTCACAGATAACTTCTTGAAGCATAAAAATCATTATATTTTGAAATTTGCTGTCCTCTTCTAAACCAAGGAGTAGCTGGCGATTTTCACTTATCCGCAATTCTAAGCTTTTCAAGTTAGGATTCGTATTTCGGTAGAAGTGGGGAGCTGATGAGAGGGAGGACGAAATAGAGAGCATAGGAATCTTTTTTTAAAAAATTGTTAAGCAAATTGGCAAAGCCTCGGCTAGCGCTTCGGCAACGACATTGTCCATAGATTGCTCTTCAGCAGATATTGTGGATATCCCTTAGCAAGCACTCATACTAAAAACGTTAGGATCTTATTCTCATGTTTTGCATTTACCCACAGTAAGATAAAATGATGGGTTTTCTTTTCCGTTGGCCCTATATCTTCACTTAACTTCATATCTTACATCAACATGCAATTTATTCGATTTAGCGATCTGTTCACCCAAGGTGCTCTGTCCCGCAAACGTGTTTTTATCCGTGCTGATTTGAACGTGCCGCGAGACGATGAAGGGAATATCACTGAAGACACGCGTATTCGTGCGTCCATTCCTGCCATTCAACAAGCTCTGGAGGCTGGCGCAGCAGTGATGGTGACGTCCCATTTAGGGCGCCCGACTGAAGGTGTCTTACGAACTGAAGATAGCTTGGCACCGGTTGCAAAACGTTTATCTGAACTGCTAGATCGACAAGTACCCTTACTGCAAAATTGGGTCAATGGGGTTTCTGTTCAGTCTGGTCAGGTGGTTCTGCTAGAAAATTGCCGCGTTAATAGTGGCGAAAAGGAAAACGATCCTGTACTAGCCAGAAAGATGGCCGCGCTTTGTGATGTGTATGTAAATGACGCTTTCGGCACAGCGCATCGTGCCGAAGCCTCTACTTACGGCATTGCCCAATTTGCACCGATTGCTTGCGCCGGCCCTTTGCTCACCGCTGAGTTAGACGCATTAGGTCGTGCGCTTAGACAACCGGTTCGACCTTTAGTCGCGATTGTGGCTGGGTCGAAAGTATCGAGCAAGCTTACGCTCCTAAAATCACTGGCTGATAAAGTGGATCACTTAATCGTCGGGGGAGGCATTGCAAATACGTTTATGCTTGCGGCTGGGTTAAACATTGGCAAGTCATTGGCCGAAGCGGCTTTAATCGACGAAGCACGTGCCGTTATGACTATTATGAAAAACCGCGGAGCAACGGTCCCTATTCCGGTCGATGTAGTCTGCGCCAAAGAATTTTCAGCACATGCACAAGCCACTGTAAAACTGGTTGCAGATGTGGCCGATGATGACATAATTTTGGATATTGGCCCCCAAACTGCCGCCCAATTAGCTAACCAACTTGGACACGCAGGTACTGTGGTCTGGAATGGGCCTGTGGGCGTGTTTGAATTTGATCAATTTGGTCAAGGTACTAAAACGTTAGCTTTAGCTATCGCTAGCGGTAAAGGGTTTTCTGTCGCAGGCGGTGGCGACACGCTAGCCGCCATTGCAAAGTATGGTATTGCCGAAAAAATCGGCTACATTTCTACCGGCGGTGGTGCTTTTTTAGAATTCCTGGAAGGGAAAACACTTCCGGCTGTAGAAATATTAATGCAAAGAGCACGCTCGCAATAACCGGAGATCGTCATGCCACGCGGAACAAAAATAGTTGCCACAATCGGTCCTGCTTCGGACACCTTAGAAATACTTGTCCGCATGATTGAAGCAGGGGTTAATGTGGTGCGGTTGAATTTTTCACATGGCAAAGCGCAAGACCATATTGATCGTGCTTTAATGGTGCGCGAAGCGGCAAAAAAATGTGGCCGGGAAATTGCAATTATGGCTGATTTGCAAGGACCCAAAATTCGTATTGGTAAGTTTGAGCACGGGCGTATTGATCTGAAAAAGGGTGACAAGTTTATCCTGGATGCAAATTGCCCTTTGGGAAATCAGGAGCGTATAGGTTTAGACTACAAAGCACTGCCCAACGAGGTAAAACCAACCGATTTTCTTTTGCTAAACGATGGCCTGATCGTATTAGAAACCGAATTTATCATTGGTTCAGAAATACACACTATAGTTAAGATTGGTGGGGAACTGACTAATAACAAAGGGATAAATCGCCAAGGGGGTGGCTTAACCGCGCCGGCTCTAACAACAAAAGATCGGGAAGACATTAAAACTGCCATGAGTTTTCAAGCCGATTACGTGGCAGTATCGTTCCCTAAGGACGCTGCTGATATGGTACTGGCGCGTCAGCTAGCCGACATGGCGGGGGAACCCTTCGATCATAAACCTATGATGATTGCGAAGATCGAACGTGCCGAAGCGATTCCCTTACTTCAGGAAATTTTAGATGTGTCCGATGGCATTATGGTCGCTCGGGGAGACCTGGCAGTGGAAGTGGGTAACGCCACTGTTCCGGCTTTGCAAAAACGTATGATCAAAATGGCGCTTGCGTGCAATAAACTTACTATTACCGCCACCCAAATGATGGAATCGATGATCGTAAATGCAATGCCCACGCGTGCGGAGGTATCTGACGTAGCTAATGCTGTATTAGATGGCACTGATGCAGTAATGACATCCGCTGAAACCGCGTCTGGGAAATACCCGGTTGAAACAGTCCAAATGATGGCAGCAGTTTGCCAGGAGGCAGAAAAGTCCTATGCATGTGAACTGGATGCGGATTTTTTAAATGCCCGTTTTAGCCGGATTGATCAGTCTGTGGCTTATGGCGCTTTATTTATCGCTTATCACCTGCATGTTAAGGCTATCGTTGCGTTAACAGAATCGGGATCCACTGCACTGTGGATGAGCCGTCGTAATATTAATATTCCGTTGTTTGCAATGACCCCAAGTCGCGTTACACAACGTAAAGTTGCCCTTTACCGCAATGTTCGTCCTTATGAATTACCTTATCATTGTGACGGGGAAACTATGATGAAAGATGCTGAATTAATTTTATTGGAGAAAGGCGTTGTCAAGATTGGGGACACCATTGTGGTTACGTGGGGTGAACCGATAGGGAAAATTGGTGGGACGAATGCGCTTAAGATTGTGAAGATAGGCGGGTAAGATTTTCTACTTTTCCTAATTGTGGGAAAGGAAGGTACGACTAATACCAATTATTAATTACATTTTCTATTTTCTGGAGAAAACATGGCACTAGTTTCAATGCGGCAATTGCTTGACCACGCGGCTGAACACGGGTACGGCTTGCCGGCGTTTAATGTGAATAATCTCGAGCAAGTCACTGCTATTATGCAGGCCGCTGATGAAGTAGGCTCACCCGTTATCATGCAGGCGTCTGCGGGGGCAAGAAAATATGCTGGCGAAGCATTCTTAAGGCATTTGATTTCTGCTGCTGTGGAAGCTTACCCACATATTCCTGTCGTTATGCATCAAGATCATGGCCAATCTCCGGCGGTCTGCATGGCCGCAATTAAATCTGGCTTTACGTCGGTGATGATGGATGGCTCATTAAAAGCCGACGGAAAAAGCGTGGCCAGTTACGAATACAACGTCGAAGTTTCACGTAAGGTAGTGGAATTCTCTCATTCAATCGGCGTGACCGTAGAAGCAGAATTGGGCGTATTGGGATCGTTGGAAACCATGATGGGGGACAAAGAAGACGGCCACGGCGCTGAGGGTCAAATGACGCGTGAACAACTGCTCACAGATGTAAACCAGGCGGCTGATTTTGTCCAACAAACGCAATGTGATGCGTTAGCCATCGCCATTGGCACTTCCCATGGCGCATATAAATTTTCGCGTAAACCAACCGGTGATATTTTGGCCATTAGCCGCATCAAAGAAATTCATGCGCGCATTCCCAATACGCATTTAGTCATGCACGGTTCTTCGTCGGTTCCTCAAGAATTGTTAGCTGAAATTCGCGAGTTCGGTGGCGACATGAAGGAAACCTACGGCGTGCCGGTAGAGGAAATTCAGGAGGGTATTAAACACGGCGTGCGTAAAATTAATATTGATACCGATATTCGCTTAGCGATGACCGGTGCAGTTCGTCGGTATCTTGCAGAACACCCGGACAAATTTGACCCGAGAGATTACTTAAAGCCAGCTAGAGAAGCAGCAAAATTGATTTGCCGTGCGCGTTTCTTAACATTTGGTTGTGAAGGACAAGCTGGCAAAATCAAGCCGGTTCCATTGGAAAAAATGGCGGAAAAATACGCTCAGGGCCATTTATCTCAAATCATCAACTAATTTTATTTATTAAGTTTTTCGAGGAAAAATTATGGCAACAGTCGGCATCGTGATGTGCTCTACATCGGATTGGGAGGTAATGAAAGAGGCCGCCACAAATTTGTAAAGATTTTGGCATTAGTTATTCTGCACGTGCTTTATCTGCGCACCGTACGCCCACCGAATTAGAAGCGTGGATGACGGAAATGGAAGGTTCCGGTTGCCAGGCGTTTATTGCTGGCGCTGCAGCGCATTTAGCTGGAGTGGTTGCTGCTAAGACGACACTCCCCACTTATGGCGTTCGATTCCAGCAAAGTATCTGAAAGGCTTGGATTCGCTGCTAGCTATGGTCCAAATGCCGAAAGGGATTTCTGTTTCAACATTAGCAATTGGCGAAGCTGGCGCGGTTAATGCAGCATTATCCGTCGTGGCTGTGTTGGCATTAAGTGATGAGGCAATGAAAACCAAACTAACTCAATATCGTGCCACGCAGGCGGAGAAAGTGCGTAACACGGTGTTGCCTGAGCTGGTATAAAGCGAAGACGCTATGGTTTGCTCTGCAAATAATAAACGATGGGCTAAGAAGCTTGCGTGCCCATTTCGTGGGAAGCAAAGATCGCCGTCGTTCTTGCCCCGGTGTCGGCTGTCACTTCAGCCTCTTCGGCAAAATGAAGACGGGATAAATAGTTGCGGTTCTAGCGAAGAGGTAGAGCCGGCCAATAATAATTGGAATCACATCATAAAAAAGGAATAGTTATGTCAGGAATTTTGCAAACTAATTTAACTTCACTTCCCTTATTACACCGAGGCAAAGTACGCGACATATACGAGGTTGATGAGAACCATTTGCTAGTTATTCAAACAGACCGCATTTCCGCGTTCGACGTCATTTTGGATGATCCCATTCCCAATAAAGGCGAGGTCTTAACGGCAATGTCGAATTTCTGGTTCAAAAAATTCGGTCATTTAATGCAAAATCACATGACTGATACTGACCCGATATCACTGGTTTCGGCAGAGGAACGTTCCCAAGTCGAAGGCCGCGCAATCGTCGTCAAAAAATTTAAGCCCTTAGCCATTGAAGCAATCGTGCGCGGCTATATTATTGGTTCGGGTTGGAAGGATTACCAAAAGACCGGCATGGTCTGCGGCCACATTTTGCCAGCTGGTTTAAAAGAAGGCCAAAAATTACCTGAAGTCTTATTTACGCCTTCGACGAAAGCCCCCGCCGGCCAGCATGATGAAAATATTCCGTTTGTTGAAGCTGAAAAAATTGTTGGGTCCGATATCGCTGCCAAGGTTCGCGACCTGTCGATTCAGCTGTATTCGGAAGCGTCAAAATATGCGGCGACTAAAGGTATTATTATTGCCGATACTAAATTTGAATTTGGGTTAGACGCGGCCAATAATATTTATCTGATCGATGAAATTTTGACGCCGGATTCCTCGCGCTTTTGGCCAGCTACCAGCTATCAGGTGGGCATGTCGCCCCCCTCTTTTGATAAACAATTTGTGCGCGACTGGCTTGAGACGCAAGCGTGGAATAAAAAGGCGCCAGCTCCTCGCTTGCCTGTTGAAGTGGCGCAACAGACTGGTGAGAAATATGCTGAGGCTTTGCGATTGTTGACTACGGTGTAAGACCCACCTTATGCTGAACTTTCCTCGTAGAGAAAGTTCAGCATACGCTGCGAGGTTTTTCAGTAGTAATCGCTCTATTTCTGAGTAGGAATTCAGAATAGCATTGATCGGTATTCAACCAGCGATTAAGAACCTGACATTCGGTCTGACATGGCAACGGCTAAAGAAGTAAAGGCTAACATTCCCATAAAAGGGGACAAGGTCGACCCTACCCCACAATAAACGCTATTTTCGGAGGAACATTGCGTCAATAACATTGCTGCGATAAAGAATCCGGGTGCGGATAGAAAAAAGCCCCCTAGAGCCAGCTTATCCGGTCGCTCGCTTGCGCTGAAGTATAGGCCTGCGAATAAAGAAGCTACAGCACCGGCGAGGGGGGTAAAAACCATTCCAGCCTCACAGTTACCAATATGCTCAGTATTACATGCCGCCATCGTGGATCCTGCGACCAAGAAAAAGAGAGCGGCTATCGAAGGACCAACCACTCCGATTTTCGACTGCGAAATTGAGCAAGCATTTTTCAGTAAAGCGGACGACGGAGCATTTTGGTTAAGCTCCAAAACTCGCTCTCGCAGAAGTGAATTTTCGTCAGTTCCGTCAGTACTGTTAATACTGTTAGTGCTTTTTAGTACTTTGTTAGTATAAATGCTTTCCATGGTTTGCTTTCTTATTAAAAATTTACTGCTAAATTGTATGACTATTTTTACCAAATCCATCAAAATTCGAAATGGTGCTGTTAGCCGATCTTTTTCTCCTGGCTAAGAAAAAAAGTGCGATTAACGTGCACTACTTCTGTTCCTAGTGGCGTATTCCCAGCCGAAGACTAATTTGAAATCAAATGTTCCCGACGAGAAACAAAATTATACTCAACGGGTTTCATCGCAGCTATCCAGATAAACCCGTACGTGAACATAAGAGTCGACAAGATTTATAATGCTGACCGCACAATGGATAATTTTTCACACTAAATTCTTAAATTTGTCAGGACTAATTTGCGTTTTTCAGTCATCTGGCATTAATTCTTTATCAGGAACAGTCCTTGTAGAGAAATTCCGTCCTGCAGACGGAGGCTTGAATTCTGAAACTGTTACTGCAATCACTACGCCGCCATTGTAAGTAGGAGCGATACAGACCAAATGAATTAGAAAACGTATAATACGCCGGTGAAGTCGACCAAGAAATTTTTGGAGAAGGTTGAATAAAGCTCTAGTTCAGTTTTTCGACGAATGATCTGGATAACTCATTGACCCCTCGAATACCGAAAAATCTTTTATTCGCCCTAACTCAAAATATCTATTTATGTCATCTTCCTTACAGATAGCCCGAGCTGCTGAGCTACTTCTCGCAGGAGATTTGGTAGCCTTCCCCACTGAGACCGTGTATGGCTTAGGAGCTGACGCGGAAAATCCTACTGCAGTGGCGGCTATCTATACAGCTAAAGGACGACCTGCCAATCATCCGGTTATTGTGCACCTGGCGCCTGAAGCTGATTTAAGTTATTGGGTTCAGGAAATTCCCGAAGAAGCAAGGAAATTGATTACGGCATTTTGGCCGGGGCCTCTTACATTAATTTTAAAGCGCGCTCACCGTATCGCTGATGCGGTGTCAGGGGGGCAAGACAGTATAGGCGTGCGTTGTCCTGCGCACCCGACAGCGCAAGCGTTACTGCGCGTTTTTAAAAATGGACAAGGAGGAATTGCTGCTCCGTCTGCTAACAAATTTGGCCGCATTAGCCCAACCACGGCGCAACACGTACGCGACGAATTCTCAGACGAATTAAAGAACGGATTGATTAAGGTGATATTGGAGGGTGCGCAAAGCGAGGTCGGGATTGAGTCCACGATCTTAGATTTAACACGCTTAAAAACGCATGGCCCGGTGTTGCTGCGACCTGGACAAATTTGCGTTGACCAGTTAGCTACCGTATTGGGGACACTTCCAGCTTCGCCTGACGAAAGTGGCACAACACCGCGAGCTTCAGGAACGCTGGAAGCGCATTACGCCCCGAAAACGCCCTTGGTTGTGATAGCTACCGAAAGGCTAGCTAACGTAATTCAACAAATTCACCAGGCTCATAAACGAGTAGCCTTGCTGCATTACAATGCGTTTCAGGCCGCTAACCTTTGCACGAACATTTGTTTATCTGAACACGCCGCGAAATACGCGCACGAACTTTATGCCAGTTTGCGACAATTGGACGTGGCAAACGTTGATGTTATTCTGGTGGAAGAAATTCCTGATACGACGGAATGGCAAGGCGTCGGCGACCGGTTGCGTCGGGCCGCACACGATTCGTTAGGAGTGTTGGGAAACTTATTGAAAAAATAAAGTTATTGTCAAAGGTTGAGTACAAGCTGGCAGAAGTCTAATCCCGGGACATTGAAATACTGAAGATCGCTACAGTTTATGACACGATATCATTTTTCTACACGATAATATTTACCTATTTATCTAGCCGCGCAAACACGCCTCGCTGCCTTATTATATTAAGCGCATTACCACCCAAAATTTTATGCTTCGTCTCAGTTAACTTTCTTCATTCTCTAGCAATGCCGGAGACCTCTGCCGTTGAGTCATTAAAAACCGCCAGGTTCATAGTTCCCATTTCACGATCGGTAGCCACAGCCGCTGTCATAGCGCCAGAAACATTAGTAAGAGTTCTCGCCATATCTATAATCGGGTCGACCGCCAGAACCATGCCGATTAGTGCAAAATGTTCACCCATGCCCATACTTGTTAACGCAACAGATGCGGCAACCGTTGCGGTGCCCGGAATCCCGGCAATGCCGATTGAACCGATGGTAATGACGATCAACATCATAATAAAGAAATGAAAATTCATTTCCATACCAATCATGTGAGCCA
The DNA here is from genome assembly GCA_021155915.1 of Solimicrobium sp. GTDB lineage: Bacteria > Pseudomonadota > Gammaproteobacteria > Burkholderiales > Burkholderiaceae_D > Solimicrobium. The sequence continues at coordinate 9,411 of JAJNBE010000076.1, forward strand.
CCGTTACTACTATCATCGCGGGGAAAAATCCGGCACAACCATTCATACCGATTGTAGTACCCAATGAGCCAACTAAATTCGCCGTACCGTTATTAACGCCCATGCGTTCAGTGAGGGTGGTAATCATCATTGGCAATGTGCCCACGGAAGAACGGCTGGAAAATGCCAGCAACCACGTGCCGGTTGCTTTTCTTAAGTACATCACCGGAGAAATGCCGTGCATCGAAATAATGATAAGGTGTAGCAACAGCATTACTGCGGCTGCAACGTAAATTGCTGCTACAAAATTAGAAACTTCGATAATAGCTGGAACACCGCTAGAAATAATGGCGCGTGCTAGCAAAGCGACTACCGCGTAGGGCATGAATCTCATAATAATCGTTGCAATAGACATTACGATCTTGTAGAGCGCTTGAATAAGCTCCTTAAACCTGTCGATTACTTGAGAATTCTTATGTTCTATACGATTCGCTGCAATACCTATCAACGCAGAGAACATCACTAAGCCAACAATATTATCGTTGTTCATCGCAACCATAATATTGCTGGGAATAAGCCGTATAAAAGTGTCTACCAAATTGGTGAATTCCGGAGCTCTTGCATCGGAAAAAGCACTCACTCCCTCACCAAGTTGAAACACATTGGCTAAAATAATTCCCAAACCACACGCCATTGCAGTCGTGGAAAGTAACCAAAAAATGCCGCGAGTAGCAATTTGGGCCAGATCTTTTTGTTCTGAAAAGTCAAGAATAACTTTGACAATGGAAGCAAAGATTAAAGGGATTACAAGCATGCGAATGAATGCAATAAAAGCACGTCCAACCAACCCATACCAAATTGCGGTTTCATGCATCCAGGCAGTTGCTTCTGATGGGAAACCAGTTATTGCCTGAATGCCCAAACCTAGCGATACACCCGCAATTAGCCCTGTTAGCACCCGGATAGAAAAACTCACATTTTTGTTTTGCAGAAGGAACAGACACCAAAAGCAGCCTAGCAAAATGGCAATACAAATTAAGGTTTGATAATGTGAGATCGCGAGAAAATGTTCAAAAAAAACGTTATGTGCCATGGCGGCGGGTTGAGAATTATTCATTTTACTCCGTGCATTTTAATAGCTCTATTTTTCGAGTTGTGGCTATGCTTAGAAATGTATAGTGGTTTAATTGACACGGACCCAATGAGCACCCTACCCTCATCCTAGCCTTCCCCCTCAAAGGTGAAGGGACTTGTGTAGCATGGTTTAATGTGCTCGAACACCAACAATACCAATCCTTTGCTGAACGATTCTCGTAGACGTTGTGTTTTTCCTCTTTCCCCTGTGGGAAGGGAGGAAAAAAAATTAGGTCAACTTTTCTACCCGAATTCTTGTCATGCTACCTAATACCGACTGCAATTTTTCAATCTGCTCCAGCGCGGCAATCAACTTTTTCTCCTGTGTCTGATGCGTCAACATAATGATATCGGTTTGACTTTCATCAGCGGTAGCCTTTTGCAGCATCGCATCAATGGAAATATCAAAATTTGCCAGGATACGTGTTACATCCGCTAACACACCCGTCTGGTCTGACACATGTAAGCGTAAATAATAACTGGTGGTAATTTCTGACATGGGCAAAATGGCTTCCGTGCCAATGAATTCTGGCTGAAATGCCAAATGCGGTACGCGATGTTGCGGGTCTGCCGTCGCCATCCGGGCGATATCGACCAAATCGGCAATAACCGCCGAAGCGGTCGGCTCCGCTCCGGCACCTTTACCGTAATACATAGAAGCCCCAACGACATCTCCCTGTACCAGCACAGCATTCATTGCGCCTTCTACATTTGCGATTAGGCGCGTACTTGGAATTAAGGTAGGATGTACGCGTAATTCAATGCCCCGAGCGGTGCGCTTTGTAATAGCGAGTAGCTTGATGCGGTAACCCAATTGTTCGGCGTAACTGATATCAACTGCTTGTAACTGGCGGATGCCTTCCACATAGGCTTTATCAAATTGCATGGATATGCCAAATGCAATCGCTGAAATAATCGTAGCTTTATGGGCTGCATCAATACCATCAATATCAAAGGTAGGATCCGCTTCCGCAAAGCCTAATTCTTGTGCTTGCTTTAGAGCCGTCGCAAAGTCGAGCCCTTTGTTACGCATTTCCGACAAGATAAAGTTGGTCGTGCCATTGATGATGCCGGCCACCCAGTCTATCCGGTTGGCTGTTAATCCTTCACGCAACGATTTTATGATAGGAATGCCACCCGCCACTGCCGCTTCGAATGCCACCATCACACCTTTATCTTGTGCGGCCTTGAAAATTTCATTGCCGTGCAGTGCTAACAGCGCCTTGTTTGCAGTAACCACGTGCTTGCCATTGGCGATCGCAGTGAAAGCAAGTTGTTTGGCTGGCTCTATGCCGCCCATCAGCTCAACAACGATGTCAATATTCGGGTTGTTTACCACTTGGAAGCTGTCATCAACGATGACACAAGTGTCACCAATCAAACGAGCTGCTTTTTCACTATTGCGTACGGCAACCATACTAATTTCAATACTACGTCCTGCACGTCGCATAATTTCTTGCTGATTGCGTCGCAGAATGTTAAATGTGCCGGCACCGACGGTGCCCAAGCCTAGCAAGCCTACTTTGATGGGTTTCATAACGAATTTAGTTTGATTTGTTGGTTTTTCTTTATAACATAAGGTAGAAATGTTTACTAATGTTCTGTATAAACTGCATGAACTTAGAATAGAAAGTGTAGTGGCGTATCTCTATGGGTAGGGTGAGCACGGCCTAAATGAGTAGGCTGCTTTGCTTTCTATGGGGCGATACAGGCTTAAGGGACACATTTTTCCGACTACCAGGGGTTTCAGAATCTAGGCTTTTTTCCTGTGAAACGGATTTTCCCTGCAAGGAGATTTTTTTGAGAAATAGTAGAATTAAAGCGACCATGAAGCTGGAAAACGCGCACTAGAGCCGATCCAATAGAAAAATCTAGGTTAGAGCGCCTGAAATGTCTAATATTAATAATAGTCGGATAAGGCAACTATCTTGCAACTAGGGAGTTAACATGCAGGCAGTTAGTAAACAAAGTTTCTATTTTCCTCAAGATGTAAGTAATTTAGCAGGCAGGATAAATGCAAATAAAAATAAAATTGATATCTTAAGAAACGACCGTTTTCTTCAAAATATTCTTATCCTATTGGATAACGAATACGAAGTTTGGGGTAAATGGGATATAGATTTC
>JAJNBE010000125.1 GCA_021155915.1 Solimicrobium sp.
GGGGTACCCTGCTGAGGCCATAACTACCCCCAGCGCTGTGCGGCGATCCCACTCTAATTCGACCTCATCTAAACGACCGTTGACAGCTTGTTCTAATACTTGTACTAAATCGGTCTTCAAGCGTGCCATAATCGGTTGTGTTTCAGGATCACCCAAACGGCAATTGAATTCCAATGTTCTTGGGTTGCCTTGCGCATCAATCATTAAGCCTGCATATAGAAATCCGGTAAATAAGATACCTTCTTTGGCCATTCCGTGTACGGTAGGTTGAATGATTTCACGCATCACACGTGCGTGAATTTGAGGAGTGACTACGGTAGCCGGAGAGTAAGCACCCATTCCTCCCGTATTGGGTCCCTGATCACCGTCCAGCAAACGTTTGTGATCTTGGCTTGTAGCCAGCGGCAAAATATTCCTACCATCCACCATGACAATAAAACTAGCCTCTTCGCCCGTTAAGAATTCTTCGATAACAATCCGGGAACCATGGCCAGTCAGCATCGCGTCAACGGCGTCATGGGCGTCTTCCAAACTCAATGCAACAACTACTCCTTTGCCGGCAGCTAAACCATCCGCCTTTATAACTATCGGTACTCCATTTTCGTTGACATAATCATGTGCAGAAGCGGTTTCGACAAATGTCCGGTAATTTGCGGTGGGAATACCATGACGTTGCATAAAAGATTTAGCAAAATCTTTAGAACTCTCTAATTGTGCTGCTTCTTTAGTCGGGCCAAATATTTTTAATCCTTGATCGCGAAACATATTCACGATACCTGCTGCCAGCGGAACTTCCGGACCGACCACAGTAAGGCCGATATTTTCGTTTTTAGCAAATTCAACTAAAGCTTGTGGATCGCTGATATCAATATTTTTTAAGCGATTATCCAGTGCCGTGCCCCCGTTGCCTGGTGCAACGTAGACGGTTTGGATACGTTCAGATTGCGCTAATTTCCATGCCAGAGCGTGTTCACGGCCGCCTGATCCAACTACCAGTATTTTCATGATTTTTTTAAATTGTGGAAATAAGTGAGGAGATATTGCTAATGCACATTATGACATTGACCATTGAGTATAGCCACCAAATGCCAGAGAGGTAACTATCATTTTATGGCATGGGCTAACGCTAACGCTTCATCATGCCTACCTTCTGCGCAGCAGGTAGAGGCGAGGACGCGTTGGCCGAGCTAAATGGTTCTCCGCATCTGGCCGTCGCCATCCCAGCCTGAACGTCAATTTTCAAGAACAGCATTGGTAAATACCTCTTGCACATCATCCAGGTTCTCTAAAGCATCTAGCAATTTTTGCATTTTGATGGCATTGTCACCTTCAAACAAAGTCTCCGTATTTGGCTTCATAACTATTTCGGCTACGTCTGCTTTGAAGCCCGCCGCTTCAAGGGTTTGTTTAATTAAAGCAAAATCAGGCGGGGAGCACAACACCTCAAAACCACCTTCATCATCGCTAATAACATCTTCAGCACCGGCATTTAAGGCAACTTCAATTAGCGCATCTTCATTCGTGCCCGGGGCAAAGAAAAATTGGCCACAATGTTTAAACATAAATGCCACTGAACCTTCGGTACCCATATTGCCGCCAAACTTTGCAAAAGCATGGCGCACTTCTGCTACTGTACGTACGCGATTATCTGTCAGGCAATCCACGATAATTGCAGCACCATTGATGCCATAACCTTCGTAACGTACTTCTTCATAGTTTGCCCCTTCCAGACTACCGCTTCCGCGTTGGGTTGCTCGCACAACATTTTCTTTCGGCATATTTGCTTCAGCCGCTTTTTCTGTCGCCAGACGCAGTCGCGGATTAGTAGTAATGTCGCCGCCACCCATACGGGCTGCAACAGTAATTTCTTTAATAATTCGCGTCCAGACTTTGCCGCGTTTTGCGTCAGTAGCTGCTTTTTTATGCTTAATATTGGCCCATTTACTATGTCCAGCCATGATCTGTCGTTCCTTAAGATGTTGATAGAGCAGTAATCTAAGGACGGAATTTTATCATAGCGGTGGTGAGTGCCGTTTAGACATTTCAGAATGAACGCATGCTCGTACTTTAAAAATGTAATAGCAAGAAAATGCTGACATAGCCAACGTAAAACCAAGAGTACCAGCCGCCAGATAACAGAGACGCGCTACTTCAATGCCTATGGTATATCCAACGGTAACGATGATGGAAATTCCTGCGGAAACAGTGCCTTTGGTTTGCTCAGACGCCGTTAAGGCGAATCTATATAACACTGCCGTAGCGAGGCCGTCGGAAAAAGTACAGCAACAAATTCCTAAAACTAATAAAAGTGGGGTATTAAAATGAAAAAATAGTGGAAAAAGTAAGCCCAGCAGGATCAATACCACTCCACCCGCTAAAGGCCAGCACGAAATTAATGCAGAACGGCCGAGCGGCCAATGATCTGTGGCACGCATTAAACAAAAATTGCCCAATACTAAGCTGCCTAATACAGGCAGCTGCCAGAGCCCATATTCCAGTAAATTATATCCAAAATCATTGACCAGTATGAGAGGAGATATCGCTATCCAGCCAATTAATGGCATGCCAAGCATCGGCATGAGGAGCGCAAGCATAACAAATCTACTTTGTTTAAATAAAGCCAAATATTCATGAAAAATACGTGAAATGGGCGGTTTTTCGGTATGCGAGAAAACGGTCTCGGGCATTTTTAGCCAAAGACCAATTAAGGCGAAAAATGAGATGATAGCGATAAAAAGAAAACAGCTGCGCCATGGTGCATACTCAATTAATGCTGCGCCCCCTAAGGGACCTATCATAGGAGCGAGTAACGCCACATTCGACATAAGCGCACTTACTTTTACCGCGTTTTTTTCATCAAATGCTTCTTGCACAGTAGCGTACCCAACCGTACTAATAAAACACAACCCGATCCCCTGCAATACGCGCAACGCCATAAATGATTCGATGCTATGCACGAGGTAAGTTGCCAAGCAGCTAACTATGAAAAAAAACACGCCACCCAGTAGGACAGGCCGCCGCCCAATTTGATCGGACAAGGGGCCTGTGAGCCAGGAGAGAGATGTGCCGCCAATCAAAAAAGCGGCCATAGACAACGGTACCCAAGAAGCGTCGACCTTAAACTCTTGTGTCACCATTAACATGGCCGGTTGCACCATGTCGTTAGCTATATAAACTGCAAACTCAAATAAAACGAGGGCAAAGGGAAATAGCAGTGTGGCGCGATTGATTTGTGAAATCTTAGAGATGGAACGCATGATTTGAGCTCAAAGAATGGCTCAGAAAAATGTCTGAACTGTTCGTTATTCTACACGTTATCCGGTGTGTGTTTACTTCACTCTAACGCTTGCTGGAGTAGTGCACGTTCAATCAGATCGTCGCGCATCTCCAGAAGAATTTTTTCAACCCATAGACGATTTATGAGCTGTTTTCGGTGTAATACAGCTGGGCGGTCTTCTAGAATTTAATGCTCAGACAGTAGCTGCGTAGGGCAGCATAGTCGATGCGGCTGTAGTGACGGTACTAAGAAGCCTGAAATAAACAAAAAAAAATGCTTGGATATAATGCGAATTAACATCCAAGGAAAACAGCAAAAGCTACGAATACTGGTCGATAAAATGGAAATTTTGTTGTGCGGAAAAACGGTTGATCGGTGAATAAATAATCACAATTATTGAATGAAAAAGCTAAATAAATAAAGAATTAATTTTGGGTGCGCAATGTTCTTATATACAGGTTATCCCCAATAGCCCCCACCGATTCAACGACATATAATTGGCTATTTATATGGACTTGCCCTATTAGACCCAATACGAATTTGAAAGCCGTCAAATTGACATGTTGGCAGTAACGCGTCTCCTCAGGATTCTCTTTCTACTTAAGTTCAACAGTTGAGTAGAGATAAAGGTTAGCGGAATTCGTTCGAGCGTTGAAAGAGGGCTTCTTTACTTTTGGTTAGTTTAGCTTCGCAACCAAATCCTCCAAAAAATGAGGCGGGCTCTCGAGGGTGTAAATAATTTTGTGTAAACGGTCATTTAGCAGGAAACTGCACTTTTCTTAAAAGGATCAAAAATGACCGTACGCAAGAGCAAGCCTCAAAG
>JAJNBE010000006.1 GCA_021155915.1 Solimicrobium sp.
GCAATTGCTGCTGTTAATGTGGTCTTACCATGATCAACGTGACCAATTGTTCCAACGTTGACGTGTGGCTTATTCCGCTCAAACTTGCTTTTTGCCATTCTATTGACTCCTATCGATTTTTATGGAAATGTCCAGGCACACGCCAGACCATCAAACTCAGATTAATAATTACGTATAAATCAGCTAACTTTTTCTACAACACCATTTTCTGGTGCTCTTGACGTGGATTGAACACGTGGCCTCTCCCTTACCAAGGGAGTGCTCTACCACTGAGCTACAAGAGCCTTGCCCACACACCATTCGGACATAGCCGCACCTCAGTACGCACCTCAGCAGTAACTAAGCTCAGTTACGCAGCTAAAACGCTAAAAATTGGAGCGGGTGAAGGGAATCGAACCCTCGTCATAAGCTTGGAAGGCTTCAGCTCTACCATTAAGCTACACCCGCAAAGTTGGCTTGCAACAATGCACCACGTGCAAATATGCCAACAACCTATGGTGGAGAGGGCTGGATTCGAACCAGCGTACTCAGAGAGAACAGATTTACAGTCTGTCGCCTTTAACCACTCGGCCACCTCTCCATAGGGAACCACGCATTATAAACAACAGAATTTCGGCAGTCAAGCAACTGATTCGTATTTTTTGAACTATTACGGATATCTCTTTTCATTCAGAGCGCTCCAGCGCCGCTAAATTGTTATGGTTTATACATTTAAGATTACCTCTACAGTATTAATGAATTAACGGCTTGTAACGAATACGGCGTGGCTTCGCGCCTTCTTCGCCCAAACGTTTTTTCTTGTCCGCTTCATATTCCTGATAGTTGCCGTCAAAAAATGTCACCTGTGAGTCCCCTTCAAACGCCAGAATGTGGGTGGCGATGCGGTCTAAGAACCAGCGATCATGTGAAATCACCATCACACTGCCAGCAAACTCGAGCAATGCGTCTTCCAAGGCGCGTAATGTTTCGACATCCAAGTCGTTGGATGGCTCATCCAATAGTAATACGTTACCACCCTGTAGCAGCGTTTTTGCCAAATGCAAACGGCCTCTCTCACCACCCGACAAGTTTCCAACGATTTTTTGTTGGTCGCCGCCTTTAAAATTAAAACGTCCCAAATAAGCACGTGATGGCATCTCGAAACGGCCTACAGTCAAAATATCGGCGCCAGCGCAAACGTCTTCAAATACGGTTTTAGTATTTGCTAAATCTTCACGACTTTGGTCTACCAAAGAGATTTTTGCTGTCGAGCCAAGGCGGACTTCGCCGCTATCGGGTAACTGTCGTCCGACTATCATATTGAATAAGGTGGATTTACCCGCTCCATTTGGACCGATAATGCCCACTATTGCGCCGGCGGGGATAACGAAACTTAGATTGTCAATAAGCAGACGATCGCCAAAGCTTTTGCTCACATTTTTAAACTCAATCACATCACTCCCCAAACGTTCGGCAACTGGAATAAAAATTTCCTGTGTCTCGTTTCGTTTTTGATATTCATGCTCTGATAATTCATTAAAGCGTGCCAACCGTGCTTTGCTTTTTGCCTGCCGTGCTTTAGGATTTTGACGCGACCATTCTAATTCTTTTTGCAACGATTTTTGGCGGGCCGACTCCGTTGCTTCTTCTTGTTTTAAGCGCGTTTGTTTCTGATCCAGCCAGGAACTATAATTTCCTTTCCACGGAATTCCAGATCCACGGTCCAATTCTAAAATCCATTCGGCGGCATTATCTAGAAAATAGCGGTCATGTGTAATTGCGACTACAGTACCTGAAAAGCGTAGTAAAAACTGCTCTAACCATTCCACGGATTCTGCATCCAGGTGATTTGTCGGCTCGTCAAGCAACAACATGTCTGGCTTCGATAACAACAGGCGACAAAGCGCAACGCGACGCTTTTCTCCGCCCGATAACACAGCGATTTTGGTGTCCCAGGGAGGCAAGCGCAGCGCATCCGCGGCCATTTCTAACTGCAATTCCACATTATCGCCAGAAGATGTGGAAATAATAGCTTCCAACCGCGCTTGCTCGTTAGCCAAAGCATCAAAATCAGCATTTTCTTCAGCATACGCGGCATAAACCAAATCTAATTTTGCTTTTGCCTCAAATACTTCCCCAAGCGCACTTTCCACCGCCTCGCGTACTGTTTGAGCCATATCTAATTGTGGCTCTTGAGGTAAATAGCCGATGTTTAAATTTGGCATTGGTATCGCCTCACCTTGGATGTCAGTATCCATTCCGGCCATAATTTTTAATAGAGTTGATTTACCCGATCCATTTAAACCCAACACGCCAATTTTGGCTCCCGGGAAAAATGATAAAGAAATATCTTTTAAAATTTGTCGTTTTGGGGGGACAATTTTCCCTACTTTGTTCATAGTGAATACATAGTGCGCCATGGAAGTATTTCCTCTTTATTAAAATGAGCCGGGTGATAGCGAATAGTGCTTGCTTAAGCCACTAACAATTGTGGGAATAATGGATATTTAAGAGGGATAACTCAGGAGATCAGTAACACTTCCTTACATCTCAACCAGTCAATCAACTGTTCGGAAGGAATAGCTGGGTTAATATGATTACCTTGAACCTGGTCGCAGTCCATGTTTGTCAACAGCGCCATGACTGCAGCAGACTCAACTCCTTCTGCGACAACTCTGAGCCCCATATTGTGGCCTAGATCAATAGTGGATTTAACAATTTTCCTATCGTCATCGTCCTCTTCCATGTGCATGACAAAAGACTTATCAATTTTTAATTCTCTAACCGGTAAGCGCTTTAAGTAGGCCAGAGAAGAATACCCGGTGCCAAAATCATCAATGGAAAGCTCAACGCCCATTGCATTCAGCCGTTCCAAAGTAATTTGAGCTCGATGCGGATCATTCATGATCGCACTCTCGGTAATTTCCAAACAAAATGAAGAAGTCTTTACATGATGACGCGTCAGAATATCGGCGAATTTTACAGGTAAATCTTGATCTAATAAATCGTGTGTAGAAATATTAACCGAAATTTTTAGATCAATACCTTTCGCAATCAGTGCGGCGCATAGGGCCGCAGATTTATCTAATATCCATCGGGTAAGTAAGCGAATAATGCCAGTCTGCTCGGCAAAAGCAATAAACTGATCTGGCGTCAGAAAGCCGCGACTTGGATGCTCCCACCTGACCAAGGCTTCTACTCCGACCACTTCCTTCTCATCCAAATTAAATTTAGGCTGAACATATAACCTTAATTGATCTTCTTGAATAGCGCTACGCAATTCGCTTAATAAAGAAAGATTTTTCTGGCTACTTTGGTCTATTTCCGGACTGTACACCGTAAAATTATTGCCCACTTTCCGTTTCGCTACGTACATAGCAACCTCAGCATGGCTTAATAGAATCTCAGCATCGTCGCCATGTTCAGGGTATCCCGCCAAGCCAATGCCCGCCCCTAAATCCACCGCCTGATCTTCGATAACAATGGGGTGTTCAAGCAACGATAAAATAATCAACGCGACCTGTTGTGCCGCAGCTAAATCCGAATTGGGCAGCAGCAGGGCAAATTCGTCTCCTCCCAATCTCGCTAACTGTGATTTGGGTAAAGCTTCACGTAAACGATTGGCCACTTTCTTTAATAATAAATCACCGAAGCTGTGACCCATGACGTCATTTACGTGCTTAAATCTATCTAGATCCATCATGAGTACATAACAAGACTGGTGCACGGCGTTAGTCATTTCAATGGCTCGTTTTAGAAGAAAAACAAACTGAGCCCGATTTGGCAAATCGGTTAACGTATCCCAATAGGCCAGTCTTTTAATTTCATTTTCCCGATGGGCAATTCCGTCGCGCATGCTCACAAAGGCATGCGTCAAGTCTCGAATTTCTTCATCGCCACTTACTTGAATAGTGAAGTCATAATCACCTCCACCTAATCGTTTAGCAATATCGCTTAATTGTCGTAATGGCTGACTTACTAGTTTGGTAAAAGTAATGTTTCCAAACACGGCCATAACAAAACCAATAAACGTTATTAAAATTGAAGCGATTTGTAACTTATTATAAGGTGCTAGCAGGTCGCTAATCGATCCCCGTACAATAATAATGGCCTCTTCAGGGGGCTGTAGTACTAGCTCTCGCGCCATTGCTATCATCAGAGTACTATATTCATTATTGTTAAAAAACAATCTTCTTATCCCTGGAGTTATCGCCACCGGGGTATGTTGAGCTAGCATAATTGCTTCTTCTTCATTTAGGCTAGAACGCACTGCCTGCCAATGCTGATGGCTTTTCACCAAAATTGTCACGGGGAATGAGATTATCTTTTCCACGGCCAGAACGAAATTCTTATCCAATGGAAAAGCCATCACAAGCCAATTTTTGGTTTGGGAGGTTTTAATTAAAGCTGCACTTAGCTGCAAAGGAATATGGTTATTTACAATAATGGCGCTGGCGATGCCGGAGCGTCCTGCATCTAATATCAAGGCACTGCTTACTTGTTTTGAGTATGCTGAAAGTTGCGGCGAAGAAGCCGCTTGAATGTGGCCTTTATCATCAAGCATAATGGCCCAACTGGCGTCGAGCTTCGCAGCCTGCGCAGCTAATAAAATCTCTGCATTTGAACGGTCTGTGCTGCTCTCAGTTATTATCGATCTCGAAAAAGTATTGTCATTTGCTGCCTTGGTGACCGTTTCACTTAACGCAGCTGACTGTTGTTTTAACAAACGTTTAACAGCCTGTTGGCTATTGATCAGCTCTGTCTCCATCACAGCACGTGCTTTGCTTTTTTCGGCGCTACGTAGAGAGAGAAGAGCGACTAATTGAATCCCAAGAATAAACAAAATGAAGAAGGTGATAATTTTACTTTCGATACTGCGCATAGTGATTCCAACAAATTTTTAATCTGAGTATTTATAGGAGTTTTGATAAATGCAAAAAAAAATCTCTTACATTGTTTGCTATTACTTACCTCCCAAATTATCGTGTTATCAATATTAGAAGTATAGAATTTTAACGATAATAGCATCTTAATAAGTTCTTTTACTATGGACATTTTATAGTGGCACTGTGTACCATAAGTGTTGTTTTCATGAACAACGTCTCGCTGATCTCGTCGCAAATAAATTAACCCTGCGCTCTATTCTCGCCGTTCTGGGAATAACTCACGATATTGGTGCCGTCAAACGCGGCAGGGGATCCTGGGTATTTGGATTAGGTGTATGTATGACGGCTTTACCGATGCAAGAAATAAATTTCTTTAACTAGGCCCGCAACATCTCGGCAAAATGTAAGCTTGCGGACACGATGTATATATTGTTATGTGTTTTGACAGCGCGTGACCCGCGGGCGGACTCGGTAGGATAATGCCTGATAGGATTTTTGCGAAACATTGGTACGAGATATTGGTGCATTTGGCCAAAAATTTCTGAAAATTGAACTTTAGAATCGATTTAGCTGATCAATTGAATGGTAAATAGATTGCATCCTTCAGTTCGTTGTTCTGAAATCAGGTCGCCCACAGCGACATTGACCATCGAAAAAAACAAATAATTTCGCCACGAATGTGAAAACGGCAAAATAGATGGGCTATTGTCATGGATCAATATGTTTGCTTATTTGTTGTTGTGGAGACCAATTTAAGAGACCTCTGCATAACTTACCGCGCGAGCTCAATACGGCGCCGCCTTGTGCTCGCAATCCTCATGTACTCAGGTATATTTCGGTTGTTGCGCTCCCTGCGACGTGTGTTTGCTCGCCCACTACGGCTGTGCATCGGTCTCTGTAATTCACATTTTAGAATATTAATACCTTTTTTTAGTTTCGATGAATATACCTTGTCAATTGGAAAATCATGAATGTACACCTTAATGACATTAGCAAAATCATTCAACTTTCGATCGCTCCCGTATTCCTGTTAACAGGTGTGGGCACACAATTAGTTGTTTTGACAAATCGGCTTGCCCGAATTATTGACCGCTCTCGGATCTTAGAAGAAAAACTTATTATCGATTCACACCCGCATGCTATGGAGCTAGATGAGCTGTATACCCGTTCTCATCTTATTAACCGCTCAATTGCTTTTTCTACTGTTTGTGCATTGCTCGTCTGCCTTGTCATTGCCACCTTGTTTTTAGAAGATGCAATGGGTTTCAACTTATCCAAGCTTATCGCCACGATGTTTGTACTTGGGGTTCTATCGTTAACGGGAAGCTATATATTTTTCCTAGGGGAGATTTATGTTGCCACCAGAACATTAGAACGCGACCGTCTTAGGCGCGGAAGAAAAGTTATATTAAAAAAATAGCTATTTCTTATTATTCGAAATTTCGGTAATAAGCCGATAGATTTTTTCAGGTCCCAGGCAAAAAAAATCGGTGTCGGTCGGTACACTACTTGCGTCGAAAAAGTGTCATATTACACATTTCTCATAACCAGCCCATGACAATTTTATTATCCACACTTAACGCGCGCTATTCTCACGCTTCGCTAGGCCTACGCTATTTGTATGCAAATATGGGCGATTTGCAAGACAACACCGTGTTACAAGAATTTGTTATTGGGACTAAGGCAACCGATATTGTTGAAAAGATACTTGCACATCAAAAAAATGATGAGAAATTAATCGTGGGCTTTGGCGTCTACATTTGGAACGTTGAAGAACTAACGAAGGTTGTCACCACTTTGAAACGCGTTGGACCACATATCATCGTTATTTTGGGGGGCCCGGAAGTTTCATATGAGACAACCCAACAATCCATCGTACAAGCCGCTGATTATGTCATTACTGGATGGGGTGACGTCAGCTTCGCCGCGCTTTGTCAGCAAATCATTAGTGGGCCACAGCCCTTAATGAAAATTCACGTCGGAGTACAGCCCAAGTTAGATCAACTCGCATTGCCATATCGCTACTTTACCGAGCACGATATAAAACACCGCATCTTGTACGTGGAAGCGTCACGTGGATGCCCATTTAAATGCGAGTTCTGTCTATCTTCCCTAGACAAAACAGCCTGGCCTTTCGATTTAGATTTATTTTTAATCGAACTTGAAGCGCTTTATCAGCGCGGGGCACGTCTATTTAAGTTTGTTGATCGGACGTTCAATTTAAACGTTAAATCCAGCTTACGAATCATGCAGTTTTTTCTGGATAAACTCGCCGTAAACCGGGATGATCCGGTTTTCGCGCATTTCGAAGTTGTGCCCGATCATTTACCCGAAGCTTTAAAAAAAAGCATCCAACAATTTCCCGCTGGCACATTACAGTTCGAAATCGGTATTCAATCCTTCAATCCTGCTGTTCAGGCATTAGTGAGCCGTAAACAAGATAATGAAAAAGCGGCAGAGAATATCCGTTGGTTATCTCTGCATTCGCACGCGCATTTGCATGTGGATTTAATTGCTGGGTTACCAGGCGAAGATATGGTTAGCTTTGCGCGTGGTTTTAATCAATTACTCGCTTTGCAGCCCCATGAGATTCAATTTGGCATCCTAAAAAGATTACGTGGCACGCCCATTATTCGGCACACAGAAGAGTACCAGTTGGTGTTTGATACCTCCCCTCCCTACACAATTTTATCTACCCGCCATATTAACTTTGGTACGATGCAGCGCTTAGTGCGGTTTGCACGCTATTGGGATTTAATTGCTAATTCAGGTCGCTTTAATCACACGTTAAAGATGATCTTGGAAAAAGACCCCTTTGCGCAATTTATGGCGCTCTCAGACTGGTTGTACGCGAATACTGACGCAACGCATCGCATTGCCTTGGAACGTTTGGCAAAATTAATCGCCCAATGGCTTCAACAGGAACGCGACTTCAGTGCCGCAACCATTTCAGCACAATTAAAAATGGATTATGCCGGTCAAGCATCGCCGGAGAAAGTCCCCCGTGCTGAACGTAAAAAATATAGCGAAGAAAAACTGAAGGAAAAAAATGCCGCTCCTGAAAGGCAGGTGAGGCATTTATCCATCAGTCATTAATACCAGATACTGATCTTTATCTTAAGAATTACCCTAACAAAATCTCTTCTGCAAATGTCAACGCTTCCGCCGTGCCGCGTAAAACTAACACATCGCCTGCGACTAGCTGGGTCTCAGGAGTAAATTCAAACCGTTGCATTGTCCTGCGCATACTGATGATTTCCACCTTTAATTTATGCAATGCCAACCCCGCAATGGATGTGCCCTTTGCCTTAGCCTCTTCGGTTATCTCTACCGACTGCAACCGAACCTGCAGATTATCGTCATCCTCTGTCGCATCACTTGAACCATGAAAATAACCGCGCAACGACTCATAACGATCATCCCTTGCACGTTGTACCCTATGCACCACGCGTCGTACAGGCACCCCTAATAAAACCAAAGCATGTGAAGCCAACATTAGACTTCCTTCTATTACTTCGGGAACTACTTCGGTCGCACCAGCTTCACGTAATTTTTCTAAATCGGTATCATCCTGACTGCGTACAATAACTGGCAACGCAGGATTTAATTCTTTCACGAGGTACAACACTTTTAATGCTGCAGCGGTTCCCACATAGGTCACGACCAGCACAGAAGCACGAGCAATACCGGCAGCAATTAAGCTCTCACGACGTGCCGCATTACCATAGGAAACGATAGAACCCCCTGCTTGCGCGGCTTGAACTCGATCTGGGTCAAGATCTAGGGCATGGTAGGGAATGTTTTCTTCTTGCAATAATCTCGCCAAATTTTGACCGGTACGGCCGAAACCTGCAATCACCACATGCTTTTCTTGCCCCATTGCACGGCTGGCAATATTGGTTAACGCAAGCGACTGCTGCATCCAATCGCTTCTTGAAAACTTCATTACGATCGCATCACTGTGCTCTAACAAAAAAGGCGCTACAAGCATAGACAATACCATTGCCGCCAAAATTAATTGTGTCAATAACGGATGCATCAACTCCAAACTACTTATTTGGCTAAGAAGCACAAAACCAAATTCGCCAGCCTGAGCTAATGCCAAACCAGTCCGTATTGCTACACCCGTAGAATTACCGAATGCCTTTGCCAGAAATATTACCAGACCACATTTAAATACAACAGGAATGACTAACAATGCAAATACAATTAACCAATTTTCCAGGACTAGGTGGACATTTAATAGCATGCCTATCGTAACGAAGAACAAACCTAACAGTACATCACGAAAGGATTTAATATCCTCTTCGACCTGATGCTTAAATTCGGTTTCAGAGATCAACATACCGGCCACGAACGCGCCTAGCGCTAATGATAAGCCGGCTTTTTCCGTTATCCAAGCTGCGCCCATCGTCACCAGCAACAAGTTCAGCATAAATAATTCTTGGGAGCGCAATTGGACCACTAACTTGAACCAATTACGCATAAGCTTTTTACCAACAAACAACAATAAAACCAAGACCAATATGGCCTTAACAACGGCATAACTTAAAGTCTGCAATAACTGGTCATCATTTGCAGCAATTGCTGGCGCTATGATCAAAAGGGGAACCAACGCCAAATCTTGGAAAAGCAGAATCCCAAAAATTTGACGTCCGTGTGGAGATTCCACTTCCAGTCGCTCAACTAAAATTTTGGACACAATAGCGGTAGACGACATGGAAAACGCACCGCCGAGCGCAAATGCAGCCTGCCAACTAATATGCCAAAAGAGGGGCAAAACATAAGACGCCACCCCTGCCACGAGCATAGAGGACAGAATAGTGCCGAACACCTGCGCCAGCCCTAAACCAAAAACCGTTTTTCGCATTGATTTCAATTTTGGTAAAGAAAATTCCAAACCAATTGAAAACATCAGAAACACCACACCAAATTCTGCAAAACTGTGCGTCGCTGCACTATTTTCTGCCCAGGCAAGACCGTAGGGTCCTATAACCACTCCAACGACCAGGTAACCCAACATAGGTGGTAATCGTAATTTGCGAAATATGACCACTCCAATTACGGAAGTGCTAAGAAGTAATAAGGTAATCTCTAAAGCTGTCTGCATTTATCTTTCCAACGTTGTGAACTAGGGTAATCAATCTTGATTGCCATTTTACTGCTGAATATATCTTCTTCAGTTTTTAGACTGAAATCTTAAATGAATAGCATTTTTTCTTATTTCATCAAGATTTTAACTTGGCGAATTCGTTTATACTTCAGCCCATGAGTGTACCCTATACAAAATCCCCACGACTATCTTTTGATCGAAATCGTGCTCTACAATTGGCTAGCTCGACACTGTTAATCGAAGCAGAAGCAATCCAAGCCTTAAATTATCGCCTTTGCAATGAAAAGGATGGCAGTTTTACTCGTGCTGTTGAATTGTTACTTAATTGCTCGGGACGTGTTGTAGTTTCAGGTATTGGTAAATCAGGTCATATTGCTCGCAAGATTGCGGCCACCTTTGCATCCACCGGCACCCCTGCTTTTTTTGTACATGCAGCTGAAGCTGCGCATGGGGATTTGGGCATGATAACAACGCATGATGTATTTATGGCCATTTCCTATTCGGGCGAAGCCGGCGAATTATTGTCTATAATGCCACTGATCAAGCGCATGGGTGCGCAGCTAATTGCTATCACTGGCAACCCCGAGTCTCAGTTAGCCAAGTTCGCAGATATCCACCTGGACGTACATGTAGCAAAAGAAGGCTGCCCACTAAATTTAGCGCCCACAGCTAGCACGACGGTAACGTTAGCATTAGGCGATGCACTGGCGGTGGCCGTATTGGACGCTAATGGTTTTGGGAAAGAAGATTTTGCACGCTCTCACCCTGGCGGAGCGCTTGGCAGGCGTCTGCTTACTCATGTTCATGAAGTTATGCGCAAAGGTGATCAAATTCCTGCGGTGCGTTATGGCTGCGATTTAAAAACAGCCTTGCTAGAGATTACCAAGAAAGGAATGGCAGTGACCGCCATAGTAGGCGAAAATTACATCCTAAGGGGTATCTTCACCGATGGTGATTTACGACGGTTATTAGAACAAGTACACGATTTTTCCGATATAAAAATTGCCGATGTCATGCATAAAGAGCCCCATACTATTGGCCCGGATCAACTAGCTGTCGAGGCCGTAAAATTAATGGAAACGTATCGGATTAACCAACTTTTAGTTGTTAACAAAAATAAAGAACTGGTCGGTGCGTTACATATTCACGATTTAACGCGAGCTAAGGTAATCTAAATTCAATGACACAAAAAATAATAATCGCACAACAAAAGGCAGCTCAAGTTCGTCTCATGATTTTTGATGTCGACGGCATATTAACTGATGGTCGAATGCAGTTTAATGCAGAAGGAGAATTCCTGAAAAGCTTTCATGTGCATGATGGACTAGGCATACAGTTATTGAAAAAAATGGGCATTGCCACTGCAATCATTAGTGCACGTCAAACATCCATCGTAACTAAGCGCGCGGAAGATCTAGGTATTACCTACGTTTATCAAGGCAACCATGATAAACGAGTAACATTTTCGCAGTTATTAGTTGACACCGGCATTTGCGCCCAGGAATGCGGTTTTATGGGCGATGATGTGGTTGATCTACCGCTATTTTCAAAAGTAGGTTTTGCAGTGAGTGTGCCCAATGCTCATTACGAAGCGAGAATTCGTGCTGATTACATAACAGAGGCTTCGGGCGGGCTGGGTGCTGTCCGTGAAATTTGTGATTTCATTTTGCGTGCGCAAAATAAATATGATGCGGCTCTCGCTCCCTATTTGGTATGAACCTTACCCAGCGACGGATGCCGTCCCTAACGGGCAAACCGGGAATACTATTTACTATGAGCAAAATGAGACGCTGGCTATTGGTAATGTTTATCGGTTTGTGCACATTGATGAGTTACTGGGTACTGGAAATGGTCCGTAGTAAAAATGATTCGGGCACAAAAACAATTAGCGACCGTCCTGATTACTTTATTGAGAATTTTGATTTCATCAAAATACTCCCTGATGGGCAAAATAAATACCGTATAGTTGGTACCAAATTAGTACATTATCCTAACGATAATCATGCTGACGTTACCTCACCGGTCCTAACAAGTATGGACCCGACTCGACCTGTGACAGTGCGTGCCCACCGGGGTACTATAAAAAATATTGGTAATAAAACCAAAAATGAAGTACATCTTTTTGAAAAGGTAGTTCTTACTCGAGCCAAAACAGACACGGCGGAGCCTCTTCAATTAGATACTGAGTATATGATGGCTTATCCTGATCAAAATAGAATGGAAACAGATTTACCGGTTGCAATCCTTTCAGGTGACATTATAACCACTGGCACAGGGATGAAAGCCAATAATGCTACTGAACAAATACACATTTTGAAAAATGTCTATAGCATCCTTCCGTCGCAAAAAATCAGGACAAAAAGATAATTTCAAAATATTATGAGTAAGCATTCCGTTTTTTTAAGCATCTTTCTGGTCTCGCTAGCCATTCAAATTACGATAAATATAGCTCGGGCTGAAAAATCTGATAACGAACAGCCTCTGCACATCAGAGCAGAGTCACAGACCTATGATGGCAATAAAAGAATTATCGTATATAACGGCCCTGTTCATATGGAAAAAGGGTCATTAGTTATTGATGCTTCGCGCCTCGAAATAGTGGAGAGTTCGAATGGGGATAAAATTGAAACGCTATTCGGCAAACCTGAAAGGTTGGTAACTTATCGCCAAAAACGCGACGGGGGCACCGATCTATGGGCCGAAGGAGAAGCGGAAAAAATTATTTATGACGATACATCCGGGCTTATCAAATTAATGAAAAATGCTAAATTAATATTGCTTGACGGAAAAGAGCGAACCCATGAAAGCTCGGGGATTTATATTTCTTACGATAGCCGTAATGATTTAGTGTCTGTCAACAACACACTCCAGGGAGTGAGTATTCCGGGGGCGGGATTTACCAATGCCATTATTTATTCACATAACAAACTAGAGACTAAGGTCTATCCCTCTGAAAATAAAGAGAAAACTGCTGCCCAGAAAGAAACTAGGACTAGGGTTGAGGGTGACAACAAGGAAAACTCAAGAGGATCTCAATGAATGGCTACACGAATGCTTCGACGAATAGCCATTTGCAAGTACTAGGATTGCAAAAGCGTTATGGGACGAGACAAGTTGTCAGTGATGTTTCTATTGATGTAAGGAGTGGAGAAGTTGTTGGTTTGCTTGGGCCCAACGGAGCAGGAAAAACCACCTCGTTTTATATGATTGTCGGATTAGCTCCATCGGATGCTGGCATTATTAAAGTTAATGGTGTTGACATTTCAAACTTACCGATTCATAAGCGTGCCAGATTGGGACTTTCCTACCTCCCACAAGAAGCTTCTGTTTTTCGCAAACTATCAGTTGAAGATAATATTCGGGGAGTACTTGAATTACAATACGATAGCCAAGGAAAACCTTGTACTAAAAGGGCAATTAATGAACGCTTAAGTCTCTTATTGGGCGAACTACAAATTGAAAAAATTCGAGAAAATACTGCGCTATCTCTGTCTGGTGGTGAGCGTCGGCGCGTAGAGATTGCTCGGGCGTTGGCCACCAATCCACGTTTTGTGTTATTAGACGAACCCTTTGCCGGGGTTGATCCTATTGCCGTAATCGAAATTCAGCGCATTGTCCGCTTTTTAAAAGAACGGCATATTGGCGTATTAATCACCGATCATAATGTCCGCGAAACTTTGGGGATTTGCGATCGCGCCTATATTATTAATCAGGGGGCTGTCTTAGCCAGCGGTCACCCAGACGAAATTATCAGCAATGAATCGGTGCGGCGAGTTTACTTGGGAGATCACTTTCGAATGTAGTTTTTGTAGCGGAATTGCTACGAAAGCAGAGATTAAGCGTTTAATAACGCAATCAGCGCATTCATCAGAAGACGGATTGAGGAGAAGAAGGCATTCTACCCCCCTTTCCCATAATCCTAAATTCCTCTGTTGAACGCTTCTTAGCTTCGATAACAGGTTGAATCCATTGATGATTTCGCTCTTTACCTATTTCACCGTTCAGGTGGGAACGCTACAGGCTCGCCATATGCTCACTGGTACGTCTCACTGGCACGTCTTCCCGCCCCTGGCCGCGTTGCTCCTCCTTGCAACATACAGATTGCTTCGTCGTCGCGGTACAGCAGGGGTTTCAGAATGCATGCATTCTGCCAGCGGAACGGATATTCCGTAGGACATTCCGTAGGACATTCCGTATAGGACATTCCAACGGACTTTCCCTGCAAGGAAAGGTTCCCCAGAGCACCAGTAGAATTAATGCAGCTAGTAAGCCGGAAAAACGTACACTTGAACCTGCGGTGAACCTTCGGTGAACCTGTCCAACAGAGGAGTCTATATAATAAAATGGCAGATATTTCATTAAAAATAAATTATGGTAGAGCTGAGGCTTACTGTGGCAAAATACCGGAAAATTCTTAAAGTTTCTTCATTAAATTTGCGGAAAAATTTTGTAATTTTGTACTTGTAATTTAGGCTTTGCCTCATACACTAGTAATAGGTTTAGTTTGTTTGATAAACCCATTTGTTTAAGAAGTATCATTCGGATAGGAGTATTTATGAATATCACCATCAGTGGTCATCACATCGAAGTAACACCAGCTATTCGTGCACATGTTCAAAGTAAGCTTGAACGCATCATGCGACACTTCGACCAAGTCATTGATATCACCGTTACCATTACCGTTGATAAGCTTAAAGAGAAACAAAAACGTCATAAGGTCGACATTAATCTTCATGTACCCGGCAAAGATATTCATGCAGAAAATACGGCAGAAGACTTATATGCCGCTATTGATCTTCTGATGGATAAACTAGATCGTCAAGTGATCAAACATAAAGATAAAATTCAAGATCATAAACATGATCCTGTAAAGCACATGCCAGTTAATTCGGTTAGTCCGGAGGGGATTTCAGCCGATCTTGCCAATGTATAGATAAGCCTCTTCTCTTAGAAAAAGGACGCGCAAGCGTCCTTTTTTGATTTTTTTATTCTGCGGAAAATTTTAGTTTCCGGTATGAAATCGCACGTATCACAATCTTCAATGACCAACTTCGTCATAACCCGCCTATGTCACCGAGTAGGCTACATCACACTAAACCGCCCCGAAGCCTTAAATTCATTATCGTTAGAGATGATCCGTACTATCACCAATATCTTGTGTGAGTGGAAAGAAATTTCCAATATCCATGCCGTCTTTATCCATGCCAACCAAGAGCGGTCATTTTGTGCGGGTGGTGATATCCGTTTTTTGTATGAGGCAAGTATGTCTGCCTCAACAAAAGATAGCACATTATTAGAAGATTTCTTTACTGAAGAATACTCCCTGAACCATTTGATTCATCAATATCCAAAACCCATCATTTCTTTATTAGACGGTATTGTGATGGGTGGCGGAATGGGGATAGGACAAGGCAGCATAAACAAGCGTTGCAGAATTGTCACTGAACACACCAAAATGGCGATGCCGGAAGTGAATATTGGGTTTTTTCCTGATGTGGGAGGCAGCTATTTCTTATCGCGTTGCCCGGGATACATTGGCATTTACTTAGGCGTTGTGGGTGAAGTAATTAATGCTGCCGATGCTATTTATGCCGGACTAGCAGATCTGTATCTGCCCAGCGAACACATTTCGGCTCTACTGAACTATATCGAACAAACGAATGAGTCAGACCTTTGCACCAGCATTTATCGATTTGCTAGCGTCTTCCAATCCCAACTCCCCGTTAGTCGCTTAGCACAACATCACAACCTTATTGATCAACATTTTTCCTACAACAACGTTACGGAAATTTATGCTGCACTCAACAAAGATTACTCGCCGTATGCTCAACATATCCTCAAAGTAATGCAAACCCGCTCACCATTAATGATGTGCGTTACTCTTGAACAATTACGTCGCGGCAAGCATTTATCGTTCGCAGAATGTCTGTGCATGGAACGCACTATGGTTCAACATTGTTTCAAATATGGCGAAGTGTTGGAGGGAATACGCGCCTTAGTAGTGGATAAGGACAGACAACCGAAATGGCAGCCGGCTAAATTAGAACAAGTTAGTAATAACTTGATTAACCATTTTTTTGAACCAGTCTGGCCAGACTATGACCATCCCCTACGCGAGCTTAAATCGAATTAACTTACTAAATATCGTCTACAAAGAATAGGCGCCGATGCTCACGCATGGCATATCGGTCTGTCATTCCTGCAATATAGTCTGCAATTTTACGTGCCTGAATCGCTTTATTATTCGCCTCCTCATCACGCACAAAGTAGTCCGGTGGCAGTAGATCCGGTTCGTCCATAAACAGATTAAATAAATCCGTCACGCAACGCCGTGCTTTACTTGTCATCCGTTGCACTTGGTAATGACGGTATAAGTGCTGTTGTAAAAATTGCTTGAGCTCATTCGCTTCAGCGCGCACATGATCCGTAAATGCAATGAGTGGAGGTGCGTTCCGTACATCTTCAATATCCCTCGGCTGTTGCGCCTGGATTCGGGTTCGAGACGCGGTGATCAGGTCCAGTACCAATGTATTAATCATACGTCGTACGGTTTCTGCAACAGCCCGTCGCCCGGTTAATCCTGGAAAGGCCTGTTCGACTAACTGTCGATTGCGTGCATATAAAGCCACTTCCAAAAGGGCGTTTTCCTGCACTAACCCCGAACGCAGGCCATCATCTACATCGTGATTGTTATAGGCGATTTCATCAGCCAAATTTGCCAACTGTGCTTCTAAACTGGGTTGTTTCTTTTTAATAAACCGCTGTCCAATTTCACCTAGTTGGCTAGCATTATTGCGGGAGCAATGTTTTAAAATTCCCTCCCGGGTTTCAAAAGTTAAATTTAAGCCATCAAAATTTCCATAACGCTCCTCTAACACATCGACTACGCGCAGACTTTGTAAATTATGCTCAAAACCACCATAAGGTTGCATACACAAATTTAACGCATCTTGTCCTGCATGGCCAAATGGAGTATGGCCTAAGTCGTGCGCCAATGAAATGGCTTCGGTTAAATCTTCATTTAAATGTAAGTTCCGTGCGATTGCTCGAGCTATTTGGGCTACTTCTAAGCTGTGTGTAAGCCTTGTACGAAACAGATCACCTTCATGATTTACAAAAACTTGCGTTTTATATTCCAAGCGACGAAAAGCACTGCAATGAATAATACGATCACGGTCACGGCCGAATTCACTACGTGAAGTTGCAGGTGGCTCTTGAAAAGCACGGCGAGCTGGTACAAGATTCAGCGCGGCATATGGCGCCAGCTGATAAGCATGCATTTATGACATGCAACATGTTAGCAATGTTGCCTCCAGTATTTTGGTAGGGACGGTTTCAACCACTGCGTGCCCCATCGGTTTTAACAACACAAATTTAATCTCGCCGCCTTCATTTTTTTTATCAATTTGCATTTTCTCCAACCAGGTGACCAAACCCAGATCAGGCGCTAGTACTGGTAAACCTGCGGCCGCAACGAGCGCGCGAATTCGGTCTTTTTCGGGCTCGGGTATATAACCCAATCGATGTGACAAATCTGCGGCCATTACCATGCCGCAACCAACCGCTTCTCCATGTAACCAAACACCATATCCAAGGGCGGATTCAATAGCATGCGCAAAAGTATGTCCAAAATTGAGAATGGCACGTAAGCCACTTTCACGCTCATCCAACTGCACTACTTTTGCTTTTATTTCACACGAACGGCCAATTGCATAAGTCAATGCCGTTTTATCTTGCGCACGTAATTGTTGACAATTTTTCTCTAACCAAGTAAAAAATTCGGTATCAATAATTGCGCCATACTTAATCACCTCAGCCAACCCGGCTGAAAATTCACGTTTCGGTAACGTTGACAGGAAATTAATATCAATAACCACTGCTTTTGGTTGGTAAAACGCACCAATCATATTTTTACCTAATGGATGATTAATTCCCGTTTTTCCTCCGACCGACGAGTCGACCTGCGACAACAACGTGGTTGGAATTTGTACAAAGGACACACCGCGCATATAACTTGCGGCAGCAAAACCAGTTAGATCACCAATAACACCCCCCCCCAGAGCAATCAAGTACGTTTTTCGGTCACATTTACTTTTTAGCAGCGTATCGAAAATCAATGACAAACTTTCCATTGATTTATATTCCTCACCATCTGGCAAGATGAGTTGTTCTACTTTTTTTCCTGTAGCGAGTAACAACGCTTTAACCTGGTCCAAATACAGGGAAGCGATCGTTGTGTTGGTAATAATCATCACCTGATGAGAGGAGATATAGTCTGCAATTTGATTTATCGCGTCCGGCGCGATACAGATAGGATAGCTACGCTCGCCCAAATCCACTGTGAGAAAACAAGAATTTTTTTGTGAGTGGGTGTGCATAGATGTTTTGGAATTTGATACGCGTTGAGTTGACTCGTTCAAATCTGAGACCAAATTGTGTAGGTGAGGTTGTAACCGTGAGTTTGGAGCATCTAGCCAATTTAATTGCGCTAAGATAGTGTGAACAACTTGAGACGTATGCGGACGACCAGTATCAATTACAACATGCGCTATTTCTTGATAAAGAGGCTCACGCTGACGAGTCAGTTCTTCAAGCACTTTGCGAGGATCTGAAGCATGTAATAGGGGGCGATTTTTATCGTGACTAGTGCGTTTCAGAATCTGTGGAACGCTAGCCCGCAAATAAACGACTGTGCCTCGAGAAAGTAAATACTGGCGATTTTGCTCATTCAGAACTGCGCCTCCTCCAGTAGCCAAAACGATTCCACATTGCGCAGTTAGATCTCGTATAACTTTTGCTTCCCGTCGTCGGAAACTCGCTTCACCTTCAATATCAAAGATAACCGGAATCGCAACCCCCGTTCGCGCTTCAACTTCATGATCCGAATCCACGAAACGCATATTGAGCTTTTTAGCCAAAGCGCGGCCTATAGTGGTTTTACC
Organism: Solimicrobium sp.; assembly: GCA_021155915.1. GTDB lineage: Bacteria > Pseudomonadota > Gammaproteobacteria > Burkholderiales > Burkholderiaceae_D > Solimicrobium. The sequence goes on from JAJNBE010000006.1 coordinate 18,921, forward strand.
TGACCCCATCAATCCGATTAAGAAAATATTATGTTGTGTATCCAATGTACGCAATCAAATTCGGCTAATCTTATTAAGATGAAAAGGCAATAGTATCAGTAATAGCTGCATTTCCAACAACTGTTGTTGTTGCTGCAATCTCTCCCGACTCACCTAAACTACCTGGAAATACTGTCACGCGAGCGATACCGGAATTATCCGTCGCGGCAAAACCATTCTCAGGAGAAAGACTACCTGCTAACAAGTTCTTCGTAATAGCAAAAGTAACGAAGGCATTCGGAACTGGACGACCGGACGGGTCAGCCACATACGCGATCGCAAACCCAACTGACTCCGAAGGTATACGGCTTATATCTTGGCCTGCACCATTCTTGACTGACAATGTAATTGAACCATTTTGACGAGATATGTCTCCTGGCCCCAACGGAGCCCCGCCTAAGCCGTTTTCGCCGCCGCAGCCACTTACCATAATCAGCACCATCGTTGATATAAAAAAAGTTCGAAAACACGCAATAAATGTAAGAGTTTGTTTCATACAAGTTAAATTCAGCTTCATCGGGCTTTCCAATTTCAATGTTAATCCAGCTATTTCCGGTTCTAAAAGCAAAAATGATCAGGCGGGGATAGCCGCACTATTTCACTTTAGTGTATTACTGCTGCTCGATCTGCGATAATTTTTGGCGTTAAAAAGATCAGCAGTTCATTCTTGTTTTTTGTTTTATTTGTATTCTTGAACAAATATCCTAGCAATGGAAGGTCACCTAAGAATGGAATTTTAGTGACGGTATCCTGAACAGTTTCTTGGTAAATTCCACCTAACAATACAGTTCCCCCGTTATCAACCATCACAATCGTTTTTAGATGCTGCGTATTAATTTGAAAACCGGCGGGGGTTGGTAACCCAACCGAATCGTTATTAACCTCTACGTCTAAAATAATATTACCATCGGGAGTAATTTGCGGCGTCACTTCTAACTTCAAATTTGCTTTTTGGAACGCTACAGCCGTCGCACCACTGCTTGTAGCTTGTTGATAAGGCACTAAATTACCTTGCTCCACGATAGCGGGCACCTGATCCGCCGTTACCAGACGGGGACTGGATATCACTTTACCGGCACCATCCGCCTCCAGTGCTGAAATTTCTAAATTCAAGAATCGATTTGCCGTTGGTGAAAATAAGCTTACAGCAAGACTCCCAGGTGCCCTGGCGTTGATTGCCTCAGCGGGCAAGCTAAAAAATTGACCAGCCTGGCTAAAGGCCTTTTCGGTTCGTTTATTAACGGAAGTTTGCATTGTTTGATCACTAATACCTTGATAAGTACCCGATAAGGCGGCATTTCGACCGTCTACAGGAAAGCCAGCTACACCACCCTGCATGGTGCGCATGTCAGTAAACCCCAATGTTGCGCCAAGGTTTTTACTCCAATTATCTGTAGCAACCACCAGACGAGCTTCAATTAATACTTGACGCGAGGCGATATCTGTTTTCTGGACTAATTGACGAACAGCCTCTAGCCGCGAAGGAACGTCCGTTACAAACATTTGATTGGTACGCTCATCCACTACAGCGCTCCCGCGCTTCGATAAGATCCTGATTCCTGGATTCGAACCTGATAAACCGAAAGCCGCTTTGAAAGACGCTACTTTTTGATAATTCAGTTGAAAACTCTCCGTTTTTAATGGTTCTAAGTCACCAATTTGAGATTTTTGTTCTGCTTCTAATTTTTCTTTAGTAAGCAGTTCGTCTTTAGGTGCGACCATAATAACCGTACCACTTTTCCGCATGTCTAAGCCTTTGGACTGCATAATTATCTCAAGTGCCTGATCCCATGCAATATCTTTTAGACGAAGTGTCATGCGACCTGTCACAGAATCGCTTGCAATGATACTAAAACCACTTACTTCAGCAACGACTTGCAATAAAGCGCGTACGTCAACATCTTGAAAGTTCAATGACAATTTCTCGCCACGATAACCCTGCGTGCCTTGCGTTAATTTAGTGGGATCTATTTTGAGCGGTCGTACTTCAATAACCAACTGAGCAGCAGTTCGGTACACACTGTGTTCCCACTGTCCTTGCGGGTCAATGACCATTCGGACCTTATCACCTCCCGCAGTAGTCGTTATTGTCCGAACTGGGGTGCCAAAATCCACAACGTCTAAACGGCGACGTAACGCCTCAGGTAATTCTATTTTTGCAAACTCAGCAACGATCGTGTTACCTTGCTGCCGCACATCAATGTCAATCGGGCTCTCTGGCAAATCAACAACAATACGACCTTCTCCATCTACACCTTTACGAAAATCGATATCACGCAACCTCCCTCTGCCCTCGCTATTATTCGCGCTCCTTTTTTCGCTTTGGTTTGTATTCTTATCGGCTTCACTATTGGCGTCTTTCTCCTGAAGATTTATCAGAGGCCCATGTGAAGTTAAAGCAGTGGTTACTTCCCCGCCCGAACCGTCGATAGTGATAATCAACAAATTATTTTCAATAACGCTGGTGTAATCGAGGGGCTTAGTTAAATTAAATACCAAACGTGAACGTTCTCCCGCTTGCACAATATTAATAGAACGTACATTACTATTGCCGGGCACAGTAATAGTAGATTTTTCGGTTTCATTATTTGTCGCCGGGAAATCAAGAGCAATGCGTGGTGGGGTTGTAGTAGAAAAACCAACAGGCACAGTTGCAAGTGGATTCTGCATGGTGACTTTAACAGTCACTTTGTCGCCCTGCTGACTGGCTACAATATGCTTAATGGAATTGTTTTGAGCAAATGCCTGTGCGCTTAAACTAAATACACTTACCAGGAAAAGAAATCGAATCATAGAACACCATCCACCGTTAGTTGTATGCATTTTTATTAAAGTTTTCATTTTTTTACCTCTTGCAGCTCTAACTTTTGGGTACGTTCTGCCCAATCACCGCCGCTATCTAGAAAGATTTCCCGGATTTCGACTGAGTCATCGCTCACTTTAGTAATAAGACCAAAATTTTGCCCAATATAATTTCCCACCTTAACTTGATAAACACCTTTTGAATCGGCCTCTAATAAGGCATAGTGATTGGCAGCGTGGGTTAGCGTTCCAACCATTTTTAAACTATCTAACGGAAAAGACTCCAATGCTTCCCGGCGTCTGTCCAGATCGGGTTTGATTCCATGCGCGCTGCCCGGATTCATTTTTGCTAATGCCGTCTGTAACTTGGCCGGATTAAAGGGATCTAGCTCATTTTTTTTATCGTAGGTATAAGGAATAAAATCTTTCGGTCCGACCAGCTTCAAAATAGAAGGTCGTGTTTCTAGCTTTGTTTTATTTAGCCAGTGTTGAACTTCCTGAACTTCATTTTTTCCGCAACCTGTCAGCATAAATGAGATAAATGTCATATACAGGAGTCTTGTCATTTTTTAACTCCCTTTGACACTTTTTTCTGGCTGGCAACCTCGTCCGGATCTAAATAACGAAATGTTTTAGCGATCACTTCTAGCATTAATACGCCATCTTTAGTTGTATTTATAGTTAAGTTATTTAACGTAACAATACGTGACAAATGGGCTACATCACTCGCAAAAGCGCCCATGTCGTGATAACTACCGCTTAGCTTCACCTCAATGGGCAATTCAGCATAATAATCTTTTGGAACAGCTTGCCCCGGTCGGAACAAATCAAATTGAAGACCTCGTCCTAAGCCCGCTTGAGTAATATCTGAAAGGAGCGCTGCCATTTCAGCTTTACTTGGTAACTGTTTTTCTAACGCAGAAACAAAGTGCTCTACCTGGACTTTTTGTTTGCGCAAATCATTAAGATTAATAGATTGCTGAATTTTGGTCTTGTAGCCTTCTTTAAGTGCTACTTCCTCTTCTTGGCCCTGATTAAGAGCATCAAATTGACCGTCCCAATAAAAATACCAGCCTGCCACAAGTATGGCGAATATGACGGTAGTAACACATAACATACGCGGAACTATTGGCCACAGTCCCGGATGCTTCCCGTTCAGATCAACGAACTGAGTCGAAAACCACTCTTTCCTCTCAGACATTCGCGACAATTTTTTTTCAATCATGCTTTTTCCTTGCCGTATTTTGTAGATGATCTCATGGGGTAAGTCCCTTACTCTTTGCCGGGGCAACGGAAGTGCCAGCAATTATAGCCAACGCTGCAGATCCTTCAGATTCTTGATCACGTGGGCGTTTAATCCCTACGTTAATGGTGAAATTAAAAACTTTTCTTGCATCTTTGCCTTGACCAATGCCCGTTGAATTTATAACGATCAGCTCGGGTCTATTTAACCAGTGGGATTGAGTACCCAGATTGTCTAAATAATCAGAAACGCGTTCGTTGGATTGCGCATATCCCATCAAAACAATCTGTTGGCCGTCTTGTTTTACCGAGCGTAAATAAATTCCTTCAGGCGTTTGCTCAACCAATTCTGACAGCAAATAAACCGGCTGATTACGGTCACCTTGCAAATCTTCAACTGATTGCTGGCGTGCTTTTAAACGATCAATCTCTTCCCTTAATGTTGCAATTTCCTTAATTTCACTATCCAGCTTATCATTAGCAGATTTGAGGATCTGATTTTGCTGATTTTGATTAGAAATCTGACTCTCGTTGTAGAACCCGACGATAATCAGAAACAGCGCGCCGACAATGCTAGCTACTATAAGCAAACTATAAAAATCAATCTTCCGTTGTACTCGGCTCTCTTCACGATGAGGCAATAGATTAATTTTAATCATTAGTCGAACCTCCGCATTGCCAATCCACATGCAATCAAATAGGACGGCGCGTCGCTATGCAATTGTTTTTCTCTTAATCCAGGTGAAAGTTCCATTCCCTTAAAGGGGTTGATTATTTCCGTTAAAATTTTGGTTCGGCTCGCCACTATATCGAGCAATCCAGGTAAGACTGAACCTCCGCCCGCCAAATAAATTTGATCAATGTGATTGTAGGGGGTTGACGTAAAAAAGAATTGTATTGCCCTGGTAACCTCCAGCGCGGCGGTTTCAAGAAAGGGTCTTAAAATATCTTCCTCGTACCCATCCGGCAGCTCTTCGCTCTTCTTCTTAAACTCTGCTTCCTCAAAAGACAACCCATAGCTACGAGCAATCTCTTGTGTAAGTTGATTTCCACCAAAAGATTGTTCTCGCTCGTAGACGGTTTGGTCATTCAGTAGGACTGAAATGTTCGTTAGCTTGGCACCGATTTGAAATAATGCAATGATCTTATCTCTGCCCCCGTTATCGCTTTGTGCAATGATGCGTGAGACAGCGGATCTTGCTGCATACGAATCAATATCCATTACTACTGATTTCAACCCTGCGGACTCTGCAACAGCCACACGATCCTCGATTTTCTCTTTACGTGAAGCGGCCAGCATTACCTCCACTTCGTCGGTAAAATTTGGCGCACGGTCAATTACGCAAAAATCGAGACGCACCTCGTCCAAAGCAAAAGGAATATATTGGCTCGCTTCTGACTCCACCTGCATTTCGAGGGATTCTTCAGATACCCCTCCTGTTAAAACAATTCTCTTTGTGATTACTGCAGAGGAAGGCATGCCCAATGACACTTTTTTTATTTTGGTACCACTTTTTGCTATTACACGTCGAATCGTTTCTGATACCTGGGCAATATCTTCGATATTGCCATCGGACATAGCTCCACGCGGTAAGGGTTCACTTGCGTACCGATCCAGACGTAATGTTTTATTGCTGCCTTCGGATAATTCCACCAGCTTTACGCTAGTGGCGCTAATATCTATGCCAATCAATGGCGTTTCTTTTCTGCCAGTTAAACCAGCGATTGCATTGCTCACTGATGTCCAAAGTTCTAAAACCAAAGCGTCTCCTTTACATAACCGAAACGGCAGTTTGCCCCTTCGGATTAGTTATTAAACATTGATTAGTTAAATTGTTACGCCTGCGAAATGACCCGACCTGCGCTATACAAACCCAGCATGCGCCATACGAAATTTCTCACAGACAATTTCTCTTCGGCAGTTGAGCTCTATATTAAAAAGCTGAATATACCCCGTGCCGCCAGAATTTTTTAAAGAGATATTTTAGGCCGGCAAATCCTAGCAATAACGTTCTTACAATGTAAAGATGTTTCTCATGAATTATTACAAAAATACATCGGATGGATATACATTTCCAAAAACCATAAAATTTGCTGCCCTCTTTACCATTTCGCTGAACCGTTATAATACGCTTTACGTTATCTCAACTTCTCTTATTACATGATCGGCATGACAACAGATTCTCATCACGAAAATTCAAAAAATACTCCTCCGAATTCCCTTAATTCGAGGAAGCGCCGTAAACCTATGTTTAAATTGATGCTCAGCCTGGGAGTGTTTTTGCTCGGTGTGGGAATGGCTGGCGCATTAATTTTGGTATTTGCATTAGCTCTGGCTTATCCTAATCTGCCCGATCTGGAGTCTATAACTAGTTACAAACCTAAAATTCCACTTCGAGTATTTTCAGCTGACAATGTTTTGCTAGGAGAATTTGGGGAAGAACGCCGCAGCGTTATTCGATTGGATGACATCCCTGAAATTATGAAAAAGGCCTTGCTCTCGATAGAAGATAACCGTTTCTATGAACATGGTGGTGTTGATTACTTAGGCATAACGCGCGCCGCTTTACACAACTTGATGGGCGGAAGCCGCCAGGGCGCCTCGACTATTACACAACAAGTAGCACGCAATTTTTTTCTTTCGAGCGAACAGACCTTTAAACGTAAAATATATGAAGTATTAATGGCTTGGAAGATAGAACAGAATTTAACTAAAAATCAAATTTTAGAAATTTACATGAACCAAATTTATTTGGGACAACGCGCTTATGGTTTTGCTTCTGCTTCCCAAATCTACTTTGGAAAAAAATTGCAAGATATCACCCTTGCTGAAGCCGCTATGCTGGCGGGTTTGCCCAAGGCGCCAGGTGCATCTAACCCTATTTCCAATCTAAAAAGGGCGCAAATTCGACAACAAGCTATTTTGCAACGTATGCTGCATCAGGGATACATTACGCCTGAGCAATATGAGCAAGCAAAAAATGAAGAAATACGGGTAGGAAACAAAACCAATGTTTATGGCACACATGCTGAATATGCTACAGAAATGGCTCGCCAACTGGTTTATGAGGAATTCAAAGAGGACACTTACAATCTCGGTTTAAACGTTTACACGACAATCACCAAGATGGATCAAGATGCGGCGTATTTATCACTTCGCCGGGGAGTAATGGATTATGTAAAAAAACATGGCTACCGTGGTCCCGAAGGTTTTTTACGTATTGCAGATGATAAATCCGTTGCTGAAGATGAAATAGAAGATGCCTTAGCGGAACACCCAGATAGTGACGGAATTTTAGCTGCAGTAGTTTTAGAAGCGAATGCCAAGAATGTACGCGCAGTAATTTCCAACGGAGACGAAGTCAATATTAACGGAAATGGATTGGCTTTTGTGACTAGCGGACTTAGTGTAGCTGCCGCCCCTGGCAAACGCATTGCTCGTGGTTCAATCATTCGTGTTACTTTGACTGATAAAACTTGGGCAATTACCCAACTACCAGAAGTAGAGTCTGCATTTGTGGCTATTAATTCCAATGATGGTGCTATTCGCGCCTTAGTGGGTGGATTTGATTTTGATCGAAACAAATTTAATCATGTCACCCAAGCCTGGCGTCAACCAGGTTCTAGCTTTAAACCTTTTATTTACTCAGCCTCACTGGAAAAAGGGCTTTCTCCCACTACCATTATTAATGACGCCCCCATTTCTTTTGGTGCAGGGCAAACCGGAGGGCAAGCCTGGGAACCTAAAAATTATGACAATAAATACGAAGGCCCCATGACCATGCGCAGAGGGTTAGCTAAATCAAAGAACATGATCTCCATTCGCATTTTGAATAAAATTGGCGCCAAATACGGACAGCAATACATTACTCGCTTTGGGTTTGATGCCGAGAAAAATCTGCCTTATCTGACACTGGCTCTTGGTGCTGGTAACGTTACTCCTCTCCAGATGGCGGGTGCTTACTCTATTTTTGCCAACGGTGGTTACAAAATCAACCCTTATTTAATATCAAAAATAACCGACAGCAACGGGAAGATACTTAGCCAAACCAAACCTGCATTAGCGGGCGATGAAAATAACCGTGTCATCGATGAGCGCAATGCATTTTTGATGGATAGCATGCTAAAAGATGTAGTCAAATATGGTACGGCAGGACGGGCAATGGCGTTAAACCGGACCGACTTAGCGGGTAAAACCGGAACCACTAATGATTCGATCGATGCGTGGTTTGCGGGCTACCAGCCCAAGTTAGTAGGTATTGCGTGGATGGGTTTTGATCAACCTCGAAACCTAGGTAACCGCGAAACCGGAGGCGGATTAGCACTACCTATTTGGATGGGGTATATGCAAACAGCGCTAAAAAATGTGCCTCTAAAAGAACGTGCTGTACCTGCAGGAATCGTTCAAGCTAACGGCGATTATTTTTATGTAGAACATCTTCCGCCTTCAGGCATTGATACTTTGGACCCAGCTGAAGTGGAACAGAGTGCAGATTAATGCGGAAGCAACGTGAGTCATAAGAGAACATGTCCCTTTATCATAAATTTATAGGGGCTCCCGCCTTGTCAGAGTATGACCAAAGTAGTGCAGGAGGTCGGAATCATCTCATGAGAAAAATTCTGGCGTATAACTCAATTAAATTACTAAGCCGGCTTGCGCTAAAGCAATCTCAGCCAAGGTGGACATCAACTCACGTTTATCGCGTGTATTTAACCAGAGCTGTCCCTCGTATTTATAGTGGTATCCACCAGATTTGGCGGCCACCCAAAGCTCATTAATAGCTGTTTGACTATTGATAATGATTTTTGTTTTATTTTGCAAAAATTCAATATCTAATAATGAACCGCTACGGCTACACTCAACGTCGACATTGCCTCGTTGACCAGCTGCTTCAAAAACATCTTCGATATGTGCTAACGTTGCATCCATTAAGTTTAAAAATTCTGTTTCAGACATGCTAAACTCCGCCGTTGTGAACTATTATTGTAAATGAGGTCGGCTTATGAAGCATTTTACCCCGGCGGACTTGCTTACGCTTATCGCCGGCATAGTTTGCACTATTAGTGCGTGCGGGCAAAAGGGACCATTGGTTGTTCCCGTAAAACCGCCTGCAATTTCAACACCTTACCCTATTGCACCCTCCCAACTAAACACTTCAGTATCCATTTCGGATGTTAAAAAAATTTGAGGATCCCATCTATTTTTGAATAACCTCATAAAAATATTCAGCAAAAATTGCGGTGTCTCTCTAAAAGACCTTTGCTAAGCTAAGAAGCTGAGACCAATTAAGATGTTTAATTTTCTCCTCTTGCTTTGCCTATGCAAAATCGCATAATTTGAAATTGAAAACCATCAATATATCAATTTTCGATTCAGCCATTGCGTTAATAGTACTGCATTTTTTCCCCTCATTCCTCCTTGATTCAATCGCCCGACCAATTTTTATACTTGCCGTTAGATTGTTTAGCTGTCGTCATTTTGGTCAACAAACTATCATGCACGCTGGTAAATGCAGCTTGGCTATCAATAATTATTTTTTCATATTATTTTGCAATCAAAAGAAAAAAAAATACCGAATAAAGTAAGCATAGGTCATTTCAGTTATTCTCATTAACAAACATTCTCGTCGACGAAAAGTTGAAAGGCTATTAAATTTATAAAGGTCGATTTATATTTATTTGCTTCTGTCTGATTAATGGATTTTATTCGTTCAAACAATTATCTTTATCATTGTAATTCACGAATATTCTGCCCGCCGAACTTCGCCGTCGCGTTGAATGTAGACTGCTTCTTCTGTTCTATTTCTTGTCGGGATTCGATCTGTAATTACGTCGTTTTTCCCAAGATAGGTAATTTGTTCCCCGGTCCTTATTATGAACGAAATGATTTTTCCTCCCTCTTCTTTTCTTTCCCTCCCTCCAACCGCGATATTACTTACGTGTGATTTCGAATCATTTTCTTTGAAGGTGGGAGCGATGAGTAAAGAACTCAAAAATTTCATCCATTTCCAGTGCCATCTTCGTTAAAATATCATTTCTCCGCAGGAAAAGTGTATGCGAGTTAAACATAACTAACCGTATTAGTTAAAGAATTGGATATAGTTGACCTATATTTAGGTGAAAATACCTTTCTTTATTAATCCTTAATCAACAAGAATTTGCTTTTTCAATTAATAGGAATGATAATCATTCCTATTAACATTGGCAATATCTTTTATGTTGTGAAAAAAATGTTAGTAGCTGCTGCAAGGGCAAGCAAAAATTTGGTAACTGGGCGCTCTACGTGTTTACCCTATCGTGGAAAGTCACAATATCTTTCATGTTCCACTTCGATAATAATACCTATATCGAAACAACAACTCCATAAACATCATGACTATACTTACCACTCCTCGCTTACGCTTAGAACCCTGTTCAGAGGCTCACATTGAAGAGCTCGATAAACTTAACAGCGATATTGAGGTAATGCGCTATATTACAGGGGTAGCTATTACCCTAGAAGAAACCAAAGCACATATTGAATTGGTAAAGGAGCTTTGGAAAAACTATGGTTATTCTTCCTGGAGTATTATTGAACTAAAAACAGGAAAGTTGATCGGAACGGGCGGCATTCAACACCTAGAGTTTAATCCGGAAAATCCACTTGAAACCGGCTGGCGCCTTCTTCCTTCTAAATGGGGGCAAGGTTTTGCTACAGAAGCGGCGCGTTGCATGATCGCATTCGCTTTTGAGACTTTGGGCGTTGAGACATTACGTGCTGTGTGCCATCAAGAGAATATCAACTCTGTGAAGGTTATGCGGCGCTTAGGGTTGCAATATCTAGGTATCGAGCACTGGTATAACCTCGACACATTTGCCTATTGCATGACGAAAGAGCAGTATTTTTTCAATCGTAATGCTCAGTTGGTCAATACTACAAAGTGATTTTTTAACTTTTATAGTGGCCTCTGTATGCCAAAGACAAGGCTCACGGACCGCAACAGTCGGACTCTAGGTACATGAGGATTGCGAGCCCTGTCCCGTTCGACCTTTTGCTCGTGCAGTAAAGGGTGCAGACGTCTCAATCTAGCCAAAAATTTTCAAAAAAATCAGGACTTTTATGCTATCAGTCAGTCAATCATCAGGTGTTGCTCCTTCCTCCTCTCCAAACGTTGATAATATAAATCGCCGAATTGAGGAAAACCGCCAACAAGTAGAAGATTTAAAAGCAACGCAAACATTTCAAAATATATTGACGCTAATGCGCAAAGCGGCGGTGGGTGACGAACAGATTTTAAACTTTCTCACCGGAAAAGTTAGTCTCGAGAAATGTTTAGGGAAAGAAACTTGGATGATAAATTTGTTAGTACACACTTATCCTGGGTTTGATGATCATTATGTAGAGACTGAAAGCTCACATTTTCTGTCAGAATCGTTAGTCAATACGTTATCAACTATTTTTAAACGCGGTTATTTTGAATCTAGTGAGAAAACTAATTCCAAAATTCGGACCCTGATGAAAGCAATTGAAAAAGAGAATAGCTCAGGAACACTTAACTTGCGCGACCTTAACCTCTCTTATCTTGACTTGACGGGAGCTAATCTGGCCGGGGCTAACTGTCATAGCGCGCGCTTTCGAAACGCTACTATGAATATGGCTGACTGTAGCGGAGCTTGCTTTTCATGGGCGAATTTAACGGAGGCTGATGCAGTTAACGCTAACTTTAGCAATGCGCTTTTGGACACGGCTAACCTATCAGGGGCTAACTTCTCTAATACTAACCTAACCCAAGCCGACATGAATAACGTTAACTGTGATGCGACCAACTTTTCCCAAGCTAACCTGTCTGGAATTAAGTCTTCAAATCTTACGATTTTGCAGCTAATAAAAGAGCAAGAAGTATCCGGAAGATAAGATGTTATCATCGAGCAGAATTACGAAAAATACTTCACGCGAGAGCTTGCAAATTGGCATTGGCCGAATGGAACGGGTGTTATGACATCTGAAAATTCTTCCCTAAAAACATAGGGAGACTTAGCCTTCAGCATAATTGACGCCAAGCTAAAATTTAAGTTTTGCTCGTGTTAGCCAGGCTATACCGACCAAAAAAACCGTATCGATGTGAAATGATGCGGGTTTTTACAATTACGCTAATCTGATTTGGTGGTGATAGGTGGACTTGAACCACCGACCCCAGCATTATGAGTGCTGTGCTCTAACCAACTGAGCTATATCACCAGGAAGGCGGAGATTATGCCCTCGCGGTCTTTTACTGTCAAGGAAAATGGCGGTTCCACAGCAACTTTGCGCTCACTTAGCTAGCTTTAAACGCCTACGACCGTCGACCGTATTCATCCCCTAATTCTCTGGCTCGCGCAGAAGCTGCCTTTATTGCGGTAACTATGGTGTCAGAAACCCCCTCCTCCTCCAGGCATTTTATTGCAGCATAAGTGGTGCCTCCTTTAGACGTGACGCGTTCACGTAGGATAGTAACCGGCTCATTTGATTGAGCAGCTAGTCGCGACGCGCCGGAAAAAGTGGCTAAGGCGAGTTCTCTGCCTTGCTCCTTAGTTAAGCCCATTTCTTCTGCCGCTTTCTGCATGGCTCCGATAAAATAAAACACATACGCTGGCCCACTGCCGGAAATAGCGGTGAGTGGATCAAGCAATGCTTCATTTTCAAGCCAAACCGTCGTTCCGACAGCGCTAAGAATACCGTTAGCAATTGTACGTTGCTCTGCACTAACGCCAGGGGCAGCATACATTCCAGTAATACCCGAATTGATCAAGGCCGGCATGTTGGGCATAGTGCGAACAATGGCGGTATAGTTATTCAACCAACCTGATAAATCGAGTACACGAATTCCAGCAGCAATAGAAATAATGAGCTGTCCGTGTAAAAATGGCGTCAATTTCCTGGCCACGTCGTACAGCTGCTGTGGTTTTACTGATAACAATACCACGTCACTATTAGCGATCTGTTCGTCAATGTCGCCGCACGTTGTTACACCAAATTGCTCTTTTAGTTGCGTTAGACAAATAGGATTTACATCCACCACGTGAATGCGAACCGGGCGGCTGATATTAGCGCAGAGGCCGCTAATTAACGCTTTTGCCATATTACCGCCGCCAATAAAACTAATTTTGATTTGTTTAGCTATTTGATCAGACATGAGCCCGGGCTCTCTTTCCAAAAATAGCAGTTCCCACTCTTATCAGAGTACTGCCCTCTAAAATTGCCGCATCTAAATCAGCGGACATTCCCATTGATAACGTATCTAGTGCAAAACCTTGTTGATTTAGTTGAACCTGCAACTCGTTTATTTGGTGATAAGGAATACGCTGTTGTTCCAGCTCCTCCCCAGCAGCAGGGATTGTCATTAGGCCACGCAAACGCAGCTTCGGTAAAATCGCAATTTGTTGAGCAAGTTCCGCTGCCTCATGAAGCGGTACACCACTTTTTGTTTGCTCTTTGCTGATATTAATTTGCAAGCAAATGTTTAATGATGGCAAATTATCGGGACGTTGGTTGGATAAGCGCTCTGCAATCATCAGTTTATCTACAGAATGTACCCAGGAAAAATTTTCGGCAATTAGACGCGTCTTATTACGTTGAATTGGGCCAATAAAATGCCATTCCAGCTTTAATTCGGGGGAAAACTGACGCACTTTTGCCATTTTATCCAAGGCTTCTTGCAAATAATTTTCACCAAAAGCATACTGTCCAGCTTCTACTGCTTCTAAAACAGTTTTTGCATCCACCGTTTTAGACACGGCCAATAATTGGATCTTATCCAGAGGACGACCTGCCATTTTTGCCGCATGTGCTATCTGCTGCCGTACAATCTGCATGTTATTCTGGATGTGGGACATGATTATTATCTACTTTGCTGCAACTTCGTTTACTGGAAGCAGTACTACTCGCCTGCTCAAACTCTTAGGATTATAAATGGATATTTCGGAACTACTTGCGTTTTCAGTCAAGAACAATGCCTCTGACCTTCATTTATCCACCGGCTTGCCACCGATGATACGTGTTCATGGTGACCTCAAACCAATCGATCTACCATCACTGGACCATAAGCAGGTACTGGCGCTAATTGGCGAAATCATGAACGATGGTCAACGTAAAACGTATGAAGAACTATTAGAGTGCGACTTTTCATTCGCTATTCCCGGTTTAGCTCGTTTCCGCGTTAATGCGTTCAATCAAAATCGTGGTCCTGCGGCTGTGTTGCGTACAATCCCTTCCACCGTTCTGACCCTTGAGCAATTAAACGCACCTCAAATTTTTGCCGATTTATCTTTAAAGCCCCGCGGATTAGTGCTGGTGACGGGTCCAACCGGTTCCGGCAAATCAACAACCCTGGCCGCTATGGTAAATCACGTCAACGAACACGAATATGGGCATGTCATTACTGTGGAGGATCCAATTGAGTTTATCCATGACTCCAAAAAGTGTCTGATTAATCAACGTGAGGTCGGTTCCCATACCCTGTCATTCAGCAATGCGTTGCGCTCCGCTTTGCGTGAGGACCCCGACGTTATTTTGGTAGGTGAATTGCGTGATTTAGAAACCATACGTTTAGCACTCACCGCGGCCGAAACTGGTCACCTGGTTTTTGGAACCTTACATACCTCTTCTGCCGCTAAAACAATTGATCGGGTAGTTGATGTATTTCCGCCTGAAGAAAAAGAAATGGTAAGGGCGATGCTGTCGGAGTCGCTACAAGCAGTTATTTCACAAACCTTGCTCAAAACTAAAGATGGTTCAGGCCGTATCGCTGCGCATGAGATCATGCTCGCGACTCCGGCAATTCGTAATCTGATTCGTGAGAATAAAGTTGCACAAATGTATTCGGCGATCCAAACTGGTAGCAATGCCGGCATGCAGACATTGGATCAATGTTTAACCGAGCTTGTTAAGCAGAATAAAATTGCCCTGAGCACGGCACGGGCAGCGGCCAAGATTCCGGATAATTTCATCGGCTAATAGTGAGAACGTCAAGAAATGAAGTGTGGCCCCGCCATCAAACTTATAAGTAATTATTTTACTGATACTATTTATAAATGGCTGGGAGAATCTCTCACAATCAGGTTAACGATAGCAAAAAATTTGCTGTATGCGGACAGATTTTGCCACAAATGTTTTTACCGCCACTTCTCAGGCCCACTGAATCTAGGCAGAAGAGTTACTTAAACGCTGCCAAATTGCGATGGTAGCTTCCGCTTGATTCATCGAATAAAAATGCAAACCGGGCGCGCCGCCTGCTAATAATCGGTCACACAATTGAGTGACCACATCCAAACCGAATGCTTTAATTGAAGCGCCGTCGTCACCATAACTTGCTAACTTTAATCGTACCCAACGCGGAATTTCTGCGCCGCACATCTCAGAAAAACGCATGAGCTGCATATAATTAGTGATCGGCATGATGCCGGCAACAATCGGCACATCAATTCCTAATTTTTTGCTTGCATCAACAAACTGGAAATAAGCATCGGCATTGTAAAAATATTGTGTTATTGCAGCATTTGCTCCGGCTCGAATCTTATGTGCAAAGTTAACTACATCGTCGTGTGGCGAACGCGCCTGTGGGTGCATTTCCGGATAAGCCGCGACCTCGATATGAAACCAGTCACCGCTTTCTTGACGAATAAATTTAACTAGTTCGCTGGCATAACGAAATTCGCCTCCCAGGCCATACCCGCTTGGCGAATCACCTCGCAATGCCACCAAACGACGAATATTATTGGCTTGATATTGCTGCAAAATGGCGCGTATTGATTCCGCATTACCACCAACGCAGGACAAATGAGGCGCGGCATCGAAACCTTCTGCCCGCAACTCCAGTACGGTATCTAGAGTGCCTTGCTGCGTTGTTCCACCTGCACCAAAAGTCACCGAAAAATAGGTTGGATTTAAAGCCGCCAATTTACGTCGGGTAGTGCGAAATTTCTCTACCCCTTCCAACGTTTTTGGAGGAAAAAATTCAATACTAAAGTTGAGTTTTGACATAGAAATGGACCTAGATCCGGTCTTTCAAAATTAAAGTGGAAAGAGCCCACGAGATCACGCTATACAACATTGCTGCAAATACCGCTGACCAAAACCCAGCCACATGAAAACTAGAAAACATGCTTCCGACCATCCAGAATAACAATCCGTTTAATATAAAAATAAACAAACCCATGGTGATTACGGTAACGGGAAAGGTAAGTAAAATTAAAATTGGTCGCAGTATTGTGTTCACAAAGCCCAATATCACCGCGACCAATAGCGCCGTGGCAAAACTATCGATGCGCACAGAGTTCATTAGGTAGGGTAATGCCAGTAATGCCAATGCGTTAATTAACCAGATAACTAATAAGCGCATGAAAACTCCTAAGGTGGTTGTTTAGATTAGGATCTACGCTGTCGCCAACCGTAGCCCTACAAGGTGACCGTGAACCATATGGCGGTTTGCGTAAAACCGTCCACTTGATTTATCAGTTAGTAACGATAATGATCCGTTTTATAAGGGCCGGCTTTTGGCACACCAATATAAGTCGCCTGCTGGTCAGTTAAGACACTCAGTTGCGCATTGAGCTTTTTAAGTTGTAAGCGTGCGACCTTTTCATCCAAATATTTAGGCAAAGTGTGAACCCCAATGGAATATTTCCCCGGGTTGGCAAATAATTCAATTTGCGCAATCGTTTGATTAGCAAACGATGAACTCATAACATAGGATGGATGCCCGGTTCCGCAACCCAAATTCACTAAGCGTCCCTTGGCGAGCAAAATAATGCGTTTTCCATTAGGGAAAATAACATGATCCACCTGCGGTTTAATATTATCCCAATGGTATTTTTCCAGTGATGCCACATCAATTTCATTGTCAAAGTGACCGATATTGCAAACTATCGCCTGATCTTTCATGGCCAGCATATGCTCATGGGTGATTACATGGTAGTTCCCGGTGGTGGTCACGAATATATCGCCTTGCGCAGCGGCATGCTCCATAGTTACAACGCGATAACCTTCCATCGCAGCCTGCAATGCACAGATAGGGTCAATTTCCGTTACCCATACCTGCGCAGACAGCGCACGCATAGCTTGCGCGCATCCTTTACCTACATCACCATAGCCAGCAATGACGGCAACTTTTCCGGCAATCATTACATCAGTTGCGCGCTTGATCCCATCCACCAAGGATTCACGACAACCGTAAAGGTTATCAAATTTGGATTTGGTCACGGAATCATTTACATTAATGGCTGGAAACGCTAATTTCCCTTCTCTGTGCATTTGATATAAACGATGCACGCCCGTAGTGGTTTCCTCGGTCACGCCCTTAATTGCAGCTAGTCTTTTGGAATACCAGTTCGGATGCAGGGCCAACTTCTCCTTAATCGAACTGAAAAGGCAGATCTCCTCTTCTGAAGTCGGATTATCCAAAATGGAACGATCGGACTCAGCGCGGCTCCCCATATGCAGTAACAAAGTTGCGTCACCTCCATCATCCAAAATCATATTTGCAGGATGTTCCGGCCAGTCAAAAATGCGGTGCGTAAAATCCCAATACTCATCCAGACTTTCACCTTTAAAAGCAAAAACTGGATGACCTGCCTCTGCAATGGCAGCCGCCGCCTGGTCTTGAGTCGAATAAATATTGCACGAAGCCCAACGCACCTCGGCGCCAAGCGCGACTAATGTTTCAATTAACACCGCTGTTTGGATAGTCATGTGCAATGAGCCGGCAATACGCGCGCCGCGTAAGGGTTGACTAGCTGAAAATTCTTCGCGAATCGCCATTAATCCCGGCATTTCCGTTTCCGCGATATTGATTTCTTTACGTCCCCAACTAGACAGGGCGATATCGGCGATCAGGTAATCGTTTTGTTGATTTTTTTGAAGATGTTGTGCAGTGGCGTTCATCACGCCCTCCTTTCCAGTTGAAAAAAGTAACGTGAGCGCAGTTGAAATGCTGATTTCCAAGCCTGGCAAAACCAAATTTAGCCGGTTTCGTCGCAACGCTCCTTGGAAAAGGGTAGAGTGTACAGTAAAATCAGGGCTTTGCAGCTGCCTGATACTCCTCGCGACTCAAAATCCTGTATTAGAAATTGAATAATTTCTTATCTTAAAAGGCAAGAAGAGGCGATAGCCAGCTACGGCACTCACGAGGTAGCAGGCGTTTCTAAATAGCTGTATTCAACGTACAAAGCGGAGTGTCAAGGCAAGGAAAAATTTAATAATAAAAGGGCTATTACGGTCAGGCAAGGAGACCATTCATTGCGCTCTTGTTTTCCTTACGATAATGACAGGTTCGCTGTCTCCCATTTCATCCTAAAGGGAAAAATCCACCTCAAGCCAACATATCAAGCTGCCTAAATAAATGCCTCAGGCCTATAAGCCAGCCGCATCACGCAACAAAGGAGCTTTATCTGTACGCTCCCAGGTGAACTCCGGCTCCTCACGACCAAAATGACCGTAAGCAGCTGTTTTTGTGTAGATCGGCCTTAATAAATCGAGCATTTGAACAATCCCTTTAGGCCGCAGATCAAAATATTCGTGTACTAATTCAGCGATATTTTTATCAGGAATCAGGCCAGTACCTTCGGTATAAACGGTAATGTTAATCGGTTTAGCTATGCCAATAGCGTAACTAATTTGAATATGGCACTGGCGTGCCAATCCGGCTGCCACAATGTTTTTTGCCACATAACGTGCCGCATAGGCCGCCGAACGGTCGACTTTGCTCGGGTCTTTTCCGGAAAATGCACCACCTCCATGAGGGCACGCACCGCCGTAAGTATCCACAATGATTTTCCGTCCGGTTAGCCCGCAATCACCTTGTGGGCCGCCAATAACAAAACGTCCGGTCGGGTTGATCAAATAACGGGTGTTTTTTAACCATTCTTTTGGAACAACCGGATTGATGATATCTTCAATCGCCGCTTCTTCAATTGCTTTATGCTGCATTTCGGGCGCATGTTGGGTGGACAAAACCACCGTATCAATCGCCACAGGGCGGCCGTCCACGTATCGCAATGTCACCTGAGATTTGGCGTCAGGACGCAACCAGGGCAGCCGCCCATCTTTACGTAATTGCGATTGGCGCTCAACAATACGGTGTGCATAGTAAATAGCCGCGGGCATTAATTCGGGCGTTTCATCACAAGCATAACCAAACATTAAACCCTGGTCACCGGCACCCTGGTCCAAGTCCAGTCCCCGTCCTTCATCTACCCCTTGAGCAATATCAGGCGACTGTTTGTCATAGCAAACCATCACAGCACAGCCACGGTAATCAATACCATATTCGGTATTATCATAGCCGATGCGTTTGATTGTCTCTCGCGCAATGCCGATATAATCCACATTGGCGTGTGTAGATATTTCACCTGCCAACACGACCAAACCGGTGTTACAGAGGGTCTCAGCGGCAACGCGAGCGCCTGGATCTTGGGCTAATATTGCATCCAGGATGGCGTCGGAAATTTGATCAGCGACTTTGTCAGGATGACCTTCTGACACAGATTCGGAAGTAAAAAGATATTCATTGGACATAACAGGCTCCCTTATTTTTTAATGCGAACAATTGACCTTGTCGCAGATAATATAGAGCCTGCGACGCTTTAGCGAAATTTATATACCGCCTCGCAAGTTGTCTGTTAACTCGGCGGTAATCAACAAAGTATCATGACTCTTCATCCTGCGCCTATCGTAATAGTGCTTGACACAAGCCCTGTCTATTTGATTTTGTGCTATTTTACGCGCCTTAGAAATTTTTTGCATTGCTTCTAATCAATTCAATAATTCAAACGATTTATGCTTATTGCATTTTTTCGCTTTTTATCTTTATTACCCCTACCCCTGTTGCAGGGAATAGGCGTCATTTCAGGTTGGCTTACGTACCTCCTTAGCCCTTCCTATCGGCACCGTTTACAAACGAATATTCGTCAAGCCGACTTTGCAGAGCATACTTCTAATGCCGTTTCTGAAGCAGGGAAAAGCGTTTTAGAATTACCTTTTATTTGGTATGCGGCGCCAAAACATGTCTTAACAAAAGCTCAGATTGAAAACTGGGAAGTCGTGCAAAGGGCCTTAGATGCCAAACAAGGCGTAATTTTCTTAACGCCACACTTTGGCTGTTTTGAAATTATCCCCCAAATTATTGCCGCCCAAACACCCATGACTGTGTTATACCGACCTCCTGATAAAAAATTGTTACAACCACTAATTGAAAATGCCCGCACTCGTACTAATTTGAAATTAGCGCCTGCCAATCTAGCTGGCGTGCGTACTATGCTCAAAGCTTTGAAAAAAGGCGAAGCAGTTGGCTTGCTACCAGACCAAGTTCCCCAACAGGGTGAAGGTATATGGGCTAACTTTTTTGGTCGCCCCGCCTATACCATGACGCTGTCATTCAAGTTACACGTTATAACGGGAGCGCCGATCATTTTGGTGAGTGCGGAACGACTTTCTTTCGGCCGCGGTTATATCGTTCGCTTTTTTGTCTTTGAACCATTTCGCAACCCGCATTTTCTACAACTTGATGGCACATTGGTAGAAGAAGCTTGTAAGATTAATGTAGCTATGGAAAAACTTATCGCAAAAAATCCGGCACAATATTCTTGGAGTTATAACCGCTACAAAACTCCGGCTAATGCTCCAACAGCGCCTGTTCCCTATAACGAAATTAAAAATCGATGAGACTCTTGTTAGGATTAATGTGGTGTTTGCATTTTTTACCATTACCCCTTTTGGGACGACTGGGTGAGTTTCTTGGTCACATTCTTTATTGGGTATTGCCGTCGCGCCGCCATATTACGCTGACCAATCTACGACTGTGTTTTCCCGAGTTAACAGCCGAAGAACGTAAAGTAATCTCGAAACAGCATTTTCGGGCTTATACACGTAGTATTTTAGAACGCGGCATTTTGTGGTGGAGTTCTGAGCAGCGCATAAGGAAACTGATTCAATTTGATTCCAGCGTTACCCTTAATTTAACTGCCGCTGATCCGGTAATTTTTCTTTGCCCACATTTCGTGAGTTTGGATGTGGCCGGAATTGGCATCGTTTTGAATATGCCGCTTCATTCCATTTGTTCCATTTACTCCAAGCAAAAGAATGTAGCCTTTGATGAAGCACTAAAAAAAGGTCGTAATCGTTTTGGATCAACTTGCATTTTCCCGCGCGCCGCAGGCCTCAGACCGATTATTCGCGCCATGCGTAAAGGATATGCTTTTTTTATGTTACCCGATATGGATTTTGGCCTTAAAGATGCCGAATTCATACCATTCTTTGGGGTGCCGGCTGCCACACTAACAGCCCCAGCCCGTATTGCAGCTACCACAAACGCTAAGGTGATTCCCGTCATTGCTACTTTGCTACCCAATTACCAAGGTTGGCACATTGCTTTGCATGCAGCCTGGCAAAACTTTCCTGGTGACGATGTATTAGCGGCAACGCGCTATATGAATACTTTTTTAGAAGAACAAATACGATTAACACCAGCGGAATATTTATGGTCACATCGCCGATTCAAAACTCGGCCCGATGGAGAAGCAGATTTATATGAAATATCTCGTTGAACCAGCTCAACAGCTTAATGCATCAATTGTCGAGAAACACTGAGCAATCTATAATTCGACACGACGACATGGCTTATTCGCTCACTTGAAAGCAGTACTCTTATGGAAACGTTCCAACAGAAGCGTAATATGAAGATAAAGTTTACAAAAATGCACGGATCCGGAAATGACTTTCTCGTCTTTGATGGTATTCATCAGCAAATCGACTTTACCCCCGAACAATGGAAAAAAATAGCCAATCGGCGTTTCGGCGTGGGTGCAGATCAAATGCTGGTGGTAGAACGCTCTACGCTGCCTGAAGTGGATTTTCGTTACCGCATTTTTAATGCAGATGGCGGCGAAGTTGAGCATTGCGGCAATGGAGCACGTGCATTTCTAAAATTCGTTCACGAGAAAAAACTTATCAAACGAACTCGCATAAAAGTTGAAATAATGAAAGGAGTTATCGAACTCAATCTCGAAGCAGATGGCAACGTTACGGTGGAGATGAATGCGCCCGTTTTAGATGTCATGCAAGTGCCTTTTGATACAACAGATTTAGTAAGGATAGCTGAGGAACAAGATACACTTTGGCCGCTAAAAATCAATAATAGCCAGATTTTAATCTCTGCGATTTCAATGGGCAATCCACACGCTATTCAAATTGTTCCTGATGTGGAAGTAGCTGCAGTTCTCATCGACGGCCCTCTGATCGAACGTCATTCTCGTTTTCCGGAAGGGGCCAATGTTGGTTTTATGCAAATAGTCGACAAACACCACATCAAATTACGTGTTTTTGAACGCGGTGCAGGAGAAACATTGGCCTGTGGAACGGGGGCGTGTGCAGCAGTCGTTTCTGGCATTTTACGTGGCAAGCTAAACTCTCCGGTTACAGTGGGTATGCATGGGGGTGAACTCACTATTCGTTGGGCTGGAATTGGCCAACCGGTTTATTTAGCTGGCCCTGCCGTCACTGTTTTTGAAGGCGAAATTAATTTATAGGATTATTTATCATATGAACTCTGTTGAAGTTGCTAATTTTTTAACAACCAATCCACTTTTCTTTGAAGAACACGCAGAGCTTTTAGGCACAATTAAATTATCGAGCCCCTTGTTGGGCCGGGCGATTTCTTTGCAAGAAAGGCAAATTGAGATTATGCGCGATAAATATCGGCATCTCGAAATACGTCTATCGGAATTAATCCACCGGGCACAAGAAAATGATAGCAATAGCGCCAAATTTGATCGATGGGTTAACTCGCTTTTGCTAGCTCAAAAAGATATTGATTTGCCAAGTTTGCTGACCAAAAATTTGCAAGAATATTTTTCCCTGCCAGTGGTCTCTTTGCGATTGTGGAATGTCGCCGAAGAATATAAGGAAGCTTGGTTTTCCACCCACACAAGTGACGACATTCACTCATTTGCACGCGGATTACACACACCCTTTTGTGGCGAAAATAAAGACTTCGAGGCAGCCAGCTGGCTAGATGCGCCGGTCACTTCTTTAGCCATGTTGCCCATGCGCGTAAAGGACGAAGTCGTTGGCTTATTAGTACTCGGTTCGCCTGAAAAGAACCGTTTTACCAACAATATGGCAACACAATTTTTATCGCAAATAGCTGACGCGGCCAGCGCGGCACTGAGCTATCTAATTTCGGTTAATCAAATAATGAAATGACTTACACAAAAAAAGCGAAGGAAGGCTTGCATCCTCAGTGTTTGAATTTCTTAGCTTTTTTGCGTGATATTCGTCATTATTCGCCGCATACAATAAAAAGTTACGAGTCCGATTTGATCAGCTTGTCTTCTCTGTTGCAGAATACACCGCCAGAAAAAATCAGCGCGCTCCAGATCCGCAAACTGGCCAGCCATTTACACAGTCAACAATTGCAGGCTCGCTCGATCGCACGTCATCTATCCTGTTGGCGTAGTTTTTTTTACTGGCTTACTGATCACGCCACTAATCATACCGGTATAAAAATTAATCCCGTCATTGGAATAAAAGCGCCTAAACGCGGAAAGAGTTTACCAAAAGCGTTATCTGTGGATGAAGCTGTGCATCTGGTCGATCACGCGCTCGGAGACAGCGCATCACAGGCTGCTGATCATGCCATGTTTGAGCTACTTTATTCTAGCGGATTGCGCGTATCAGAATTAGTCAATTTGGATGTAGCCTATTATAGTGAAACAAGCTATCGTTCGCATGGCTGGATTGACTTAGGCGAAAAAATGGTACATGTCACGGGTAAAGGTAATAAAGTCCGCGAAGTTCCTATCGGAAGCCAGGCAGCGGCGGCACTCTCGGAGTGGTTGAAAAAAAGAACAATTTTATTGAAAACTGAAAAATATGCGCTCTTTTTAACGAATCGCGGCACACGTATGTCAACACGTTCAGTTCAATTACGTATCAAGGCACATGCAAAGAAATGTGAAATAAAAAGCGACGTGCATCCTCATGTTTTACGGCACTCTTTCGCTTCGCATATATTGCAGTCTTCTGGAGATTTGCGTGCAGTACAGGAATTATTGGGCCATTCTTCACTAACTTCTACACAAGTCTATACGGCTCTTGATTTTCAACATCTCTCTCAAATTTATGATACTGCACATCCTCGTGCAAAAGCAAAATAACTACTTTTAAAGATAAATTACCATGAAGCCTATCCCAAGCACCATTTTGACTGGGTTCCTCGGAGCGGGGAAAACTACTCTTTTGAATCGAATTCTGAACGAAAATCATGGCTATAAAATTGCTGTGATCGAAAATGAATTCGGGCCAGAGAACATCGACACTGAAATATTGTATCGAGACGCGAAAGAACAAATCATTGAGATGAATAATGGTTGCATTTGCTGCACTGTTCGCGGCGACCTAATTGTGGCGTTAACCAATCTTACCCATAAGCGCAACAGGGGTGAAATTAATTTTGACCACGTAATTATTGAAACCACCGGTTTAGCTAATCCCGGACCAGTTGCACAAACTTTTTTTGTCGATGAACACGTGGCTAGCCACTATATGCTTGATGCCGTTGTCACCGTAGTTGACGCAAAGCACGCTATGAAACAACTGAATCTTCATCAAGAGGCGCAACGTCAAGTCGGTTTTGCTGACTCTATTTTTATAAGTAAAGCGGATTTAGCCACGAAGGCTGAGTTAGACTCATTAAACGCCAGACTAAGACGCATCAACCCTCGCGCGCCAATTAAACTTACTCATTTCGGCCATGTTGCGATCGATGATGTATTCAATTTACGTGGATTCAATCTCAACGATAAACTTACGTTAGACTCTGATTTAATGGCGGTATCTAAAAAAGTGCCTAGTTCCCTACATGAGCATGGTCATCACGAGCATAACCCTTGTGCACAAACTGGTCACAGTCATTGCGAACCGCCGGCCTATCAACATCTTGACGATATCTCTGCATTTGCATTCACCAGCCACCGCCCCTTTGACACGGCTTTACTTGATGAATACTTAAGTGAACTAATTAACTCTTTTGGTCCCCAAATGCTGCGTTACAAAGGGATCCTTTACATGAAAAATGCCGATTGCAAGGTCGTTTTTCAAGGAGTACATCAAATAATGGGTAGCGATGTAGGGCGCCCTTGGGACCAAGATGAAATAAAAGAAAGTAAAATTGTGTTTATCGGCAACAAACTGCCAAAAGATATTTTTATTAGCGGTTTGGAGCAATGTCTGGTATAAACTATCGAATTACTGGGTTATTGAAAAACTCTCAGTAGAGCCGTGCAGTCAAGAATGATTGCCCTTATTCTAATTTGTCGTATCGAAAGTATGCGAAGTGGCTACTAAAACTACCAAAACAACAAGCAAAACATCAAGCGCTGCAGGCAATAAAAAGGTGCCTCTTCTCTCTGAAGAACAAATTCTTAAGATGAGTGAAGATGAATACATGAATGAAGCGCAGTTGGCATTTTTTAAAGCACGTTTGCAGCAACTTGAAAAAGACCTGTTAAAAAATGCTGACGAAACAACTGAACATTTGCGAGAAACCGTGTTGGTGCCTGATCCAGCCGACCGCGCCACCATTGAAGAAGAGCATGCGTTAGAATTACGCACGCGTGATCGTGAACGCAAACTACTCAAAAAAGTTCAACAGTCCATTGCCCTGATTGATGCCGGGGAATATGGTTGGTGTGAAGAAACG
This sequence comes from Solimicrobium sp., assembly GCA_021155915.1. Classification (GTDB taxonomy): domain Bacteria; phylum Pseudomonadota; class Gammaproteobacteria; order Burkholderiales; family Burkholderiaceae_D; genus Solimicrobium. The sequence goes on from JAJNBE010000006.1 coordinate 44,714, forward strand.
GGTGAACCTATCGGTTTGGCCAGATTATTAGCGCGTCCTACCGCCAATTTGTCACTTGAAGCCCAGCAACGGCGTGAGATAAAGCAAAAACTTTATGGGGACTAGGAGTACATAGATAGGACCTATGCAGCGGATATATAGGATCTAGTCAGCGATAGCAAAAAAGCTGAACGAAAACATTCAGGTATATTTTCAACCGCCCATTCTCCATTCGCTCGCTCACGAGGTAACAAATTTTGTTGGCTATAAAAGAAACAGGTGGCTTATCTAATGATAAGGCTGCCTGTTTTTTTAAACGATTTGCGTAAAATGATTACTTTTGAACTTGCAATTTCTGATTCCCAACCCCAACTTCTGAATCTCGTGCTAAATAGCAGTTGACAGACAATGGTCTTCTCTTGCTTCAATTTCTTATCTAAAGGCATTTATGGAACAATTTCATGGCACGACTATTCTGTCGGTCAGACGTGGTAACTGTGTGGCATTAGGCGGTGATGGACAAGTTACATTAGGTAACATCGTTATGAAAGGCACTGCCCGTAAAGTACGTGCGCTATATCATGGAAAAGTATTGGCAGGATTTGCGGGCGGCACCGCCGATGCGTTTACTTTAATTGAGCGCTTCGAAGCCAAGCTGGAAAAACATCAAGGTAATCTGATGCGCTCCTCAGTCGAACTAGCTAAAGACTGGCGTACGGACCGCATGTTGCGTCGTTTGGAAGCCATGCTCTTAGTTGCGGACCGGGATTCCACTCTGGTCATTACCGGCAACGGTGACGTACTGGAGCCGGAAGATGGTATTGGTGCAATTGGTTCTGGCGGAAATTTTGCTCAATCCGCTGCCAAAGCTTTGCAAGAAAATACGGATTTGACCCCTTTAGAAATCGTTAAAAAATCGCTTTCTATCGCTGGTCAATTATGTATTTATACCAATTTAAACCACACCATCGAAACCCTGGAATAACCATTATGATGAGCATGACTCCCTCAGAAATTGTCGCTGAACTCGACAAACACGTCGTCGGACAGGATAAGGCTAAGCGTGCCGTAGCGATTGCTCTACGTAATCGCTGGCGCCGTCAGCAAGTGGCTGAGCCTTTGCGCAATGAAATTACGCCGAAAAATATTTTAATGATCGGCCCGACGGGCGTCGGAAAAACAGAAATTGCCCGTCGATTGGCCAAACTGGCCGATGCACCATTTATTAAAATTGAAGCGACTAAATTTACTGAAGTTGGCTATGTTGGCCGGGATGTGGACACGATTATTCGTGATTTAATTGAGATCGGCATTAAACAAACTCGTTCAGCCGAAATGAAAAAGGTACAAGCCCGTGCCGAAGATGCCGCGGAAGATCGCATTCTTGATATCCTGTTACCACCGGCACGGGATTTTGGGCTTGATACTAGCGAAGTAACTAATGAAATCGCTACTGAAACCACGCCACCAGACAATAGTACTCGTCAAACACTCCGCAAACGTCTACGCGAAGGGGCAATGAATAGTAAAGAAATCGACATTGAAGTATCGGATACTGGACCGCACTTAGAAATCATGGCTCCGCCCGGCATGGAAGAAATGACAGAGCAGATTAAATCGATGTTCTCTGGAGTTGGCTCGGGTCGCAAAAAATCACGCAAACTCCTCATACCGCAGGCCCTTAAATTAATAATTGAAGAAGAGTCGTCCAAGTTACTAAATGACGATGATATTAAGCAAAAAGCGATTCAAAGCGTGGAACAAAATGGCATCGTTTTTCTGGACGAAATCGATAAAATCGCTAACCGTAACGATTCAGGTGGAGCGGAAGTGTCGCGGGCTGGAGTGCAGCGCGATTTGTTACCGTTAGTTGAGGGGACAACCGTTAACACTAAGTATGGCATGATTAAAACGGACCATATTTTATTCATCGCCTCAGGCGCATTTCATCTGGCTAAACCTTCGGATTTAATTCCCGAATTACAAGGTCGCTTCCCAATTCGTGTTGAGTTAGAGTCACTATCAGTAGCTGATTTTGAACGAATTTTAACGAGCACCGATGCTTGTTTAACGAAACAATACGAAGCATTACTGGCAACCGAACAGGTTCAAATTAAATTTGATCCCACCGGGATACAGAAGCTAGCTGAAATTGCTTTTTCGGTAAATGAAACCACAGAAAATATCGGTGCACGCCGATTGTACACAGTGATGGAAAAATTGCTGGAGGAGATCTCCTTCGAAGCAAATAAAAATAGCCACGTAGATACACGTATTGTTGAAATTGATAACGACTACGTCCAACAACGTTTAGGAGAGTTATCCACCAACGAAGATTTGTCGCGTTATGTTTTATAGATGGGCTGTAGTATTTTAATTGCTTACCTTAGACCTTTGCACAACCGTAGCGAGCGAGCCAAAGACAAGTCGCACTAAGCGCAGCAACCGGAACGTACTTGAGTACATGAGGATTGCGAGCACCATGTAACGCCGTATTTGGCGCGCGTAGTGAGTTTTGCAGAGGTCTCTTATGAGGAAAATCCTAAATTCTTCTTTTGGAGAGGTTCACCAATTTTGGTTAAATACTGAGGATTTAATAAGCTTATTGGGATTTATAAAAGTAAATTTAGTCCTTTTAAGGAATTATGGCATTAGGGAGATCGGCTTTTAAACACTCATGAAATGATAAGGACTAAACACCTCGTGACAATATTGCCATATGCTTCTGTTTTCGATGCACGATTAAAGTAAAGGGTTACCATGCACCCAATACCAATAACGTTTGTCATCTGATCTCTGAGGTAGCATCCCTCGCCAACAGCCGCTGTACCATGTCCCTCACGCTATCGCTTCGAAACAAAACCCCCGTTACCGCATCAGTAATGGGCATCTCTACACCATATTGGTGACTCAGGTTTTGCACAGCTTGGGCACAACGCACGCCTTCTGCTACATGTCCTAATTCAGCTATTATCTGCGTCAAAGGTTTTCCTTGTGCTAACGCTAAACCCACCTGGCGATTACGCGATAAGTCACCTGTGCAAGTAAGGATTAAATCACCTACGCCGGTCAACCCCATGAAAGTTTCAGCTCGCCCGCCTAACGCTAAGCCCAAACGGGTAATTTCTGCCAAACCACGCGTGATAAGTGCAGCCCTCGCGTTAAAGCCTAAACCCAGCCCGTCTACAATGCCTGTGGCAATAGCCAGGATATTTTTAACCGCTCCTCCCACCTCTACTCCTACCACATCGGAACTAGAATAAATACGCATAGTCGGACCATGGAAAGCGCTTATCACTAATTCCGATAAAGCAGGAGAATACGATGCGATAGTTAATGCACAAGGTTTATTGAGCGCAACTTCTTGTGCAAACGAAGGGCCTGACAAAGCCCCACACAGCAACGACGTACTTAATTCTTGTTGAACTATCTGATGAGGCAATAGAAAACTATTTTCTTCCAATCCCTTACATAACCAAACCAGGTTAGGGATCGAATAGGCACGCAGCGCTTGCGATATTGGACGTAAGCCAGAAATAGATGAGGCAACAATCAACAAACTTTCTGATCGATTCCCCGCGGCGCTCAAGTGTGCTATAGCTTGACCAAAATCCGAGGTGAAAGCAATGGCGGGCGGGAAATTAAAACTTTGATGTTGTCGGGTTTGACTTGCCCTGTGAATAAGATGCTTATTACGTCCCCAGAGCACTATCTCGTGTCGAGGAGCCAATGCAATCGCCAACGCGCTCCCCCAACTTCCGGCACCGAGTACAGTAATGTTCATATTAACTTAGCGAGAAGAGTCATACGCCCCAAACATCGCTCAGCTTGACATAACCGCTAGCACTATCGCTGTGCTTGACTTTAATCCAGCCAGTCTGATAGGTCTCCACAAATTCCAGTAACACACCCTTGTCCGCAGAAAATTGGACACTAGAAGATTCATCGGGGGCGATACGAATTTTGGTATTTGAAGTTCGAATCAAGACATTTTTACGCTCCGCTAATTCTCGGGTTTCTACCCACGATAAATCACCTGCAAAATCACGTACTTTTGACCAGGTGCCATAATTTATGACCACTTCAACTGGCATACCACGGGGAGCAACAAACAACCTTTGACCTCGCGTACTAGGAGCATCGTACATAATGACAGGAGCCGCACCGATATTTTTAAATTCCGCTGCGAAAGCATTACTAGCACACAAAAAAGCAGCACAAGCTAACATTGCTGGCCTGATACTGGGAACTGGTGATTTCATCGTATCCTTTAGAGCACTCGTGCTGCAAAAATATCTTAGTGAGTTACTTGCGCCGTTTCCGACGGCGCCAAACCGGCTTTTTGTTTTTCCGCTTCCGCAGCCTGCATACGTTGCTGGAAAAACATTTCAAAATTAATTTCTGACAAATGAATTGGCGGGAAACCTGCACGTGTAATCACGTCTGCAATATTTGATCGCAAATAAGGATAGACAATATTAGGACATCCAATACCTAGCAATGGGGAAAGCTGGTTTTCAGGGATGTTACGTACTTCAAAAATACCGGCTTGCTTACCTTCCACAAGAAACGCGATTTTATCGTTGACCTTCGCCGTCACAGTCACTGTTACGGTACACTCGTAGATATTTTCAGCTAAGGGTTGCGCTGCAACATCAATGGCAATTTCAATAGTTGGCGCTTGCTGCTCTAAAAAAATGGCAGGAGAGTTGGGCTGCTCAAGAGATAGATCCTTTAGATAGACCCGTTGGATTTGAAATACCGGCTGTATATTTTCTTCTGACATAAATACTCTCTTTAATGATGGGGGGTTTGTAACTCAGGTTTTAAATATCCGAAACAATTGCACAAAAATTGTGCAAAAATAATTAATTCTAATCCTTCACCGGTGACAACAGCTCATCTAGCTTGCCGTTTCGGTCTAAGGCAGTTAAATCATCAAAGCCTCCCACATGCGTTTCCCCAATGAAAATTTGCGGTACGGTTCGTCGATTGGTTTTGTCAATCATGAGTTCACGTTGCCCAGGCTCAAGATCAATTCTGATTTTTTCAATATCCTTTATTCCTTTCGACTGTAATAAACGCTCTGCCATCACACAATAAGGACACGTTTCAGTACTGTACATCTTTACGACTATGGCCATTTTATAACTCCTGGTAATTCTCTAAATATAGACAGACTTCTGCACCAGCCAAATACGGCGCTGGCTTGCAGTGTTGCTCGCATTCCGTATGTACTTAAAGTTAGGGGACATTCCAATTATTCTCTCCTTGCGCTTCCTCATTGGCTCGCCACAGTCGTGCAAAGATAATTAGATAGATTATTTCGCCAGAGGTAAGCCTTGCTCGCGCCACGCTGACATACCTCCCTCCAAGCTAACCACATTAGCGAAACCCGCGCGAGTTAATATAGCTGATGCGGTAGCGGAACGCGTTCCACTGGCACAAACAGCCAATATTGATTGCGATTTTTGCTTTTCCAATTCCGATATGCGCTTGGACAAAGCCACCAAAGGAATATTTTTAGCGTTTCTTATATGACCTGCATCAAAATCCTTAGGGTCGCGCACATCTAAAATTGTGCATCTGCTCTGGTTCATCAGTTGAGTGGCTTGCAGAAGGGACACCTTTGCTCCACTGCGTTGAAGAATAGGAACAAGCAGCGCACCGCCTGAAATCAGTATCAAACCGATCAGCCAACTATTATCAATAATAAATTTCACAAAAATCCAATGGTCTAAGTTAACGACACCATTATAGCTAAACAATGCTCCGGACTTTATGAAACAATGAGAAAATACTGAATTTTAATATTTGAATGCTGGGAATTGGATATATATGTACAAGCTTGTATTAATGCGCCACGGCGAATCCACTTGGAATTCCGAGAATCGTTTCACGGGTTGGGCCGACGTCGATCTAACTGAAAAAGGGGCCTTGGAAGCAAGGACGGCTGGCAGGATGTTACACGATGCTGGTTTTACTTTTGATATGGCCTACACATCCGTTTTAAAACGCGCCATTCGTACTTTGTGGAATACTTTGGATACCATGGACTTAATGTGGTTACCGACACAGAAGGATTGGCGCTTAAACGAACGTCACTATGG